>NZ_JBQCIE010000001.1:0-33012 GCF_051954055.1 Humibacter sp.
AATTCGGGGTCGGGTGAGGATGTGCTCGGTGCGGTCGATCGCAAGGACGAGGAGGAGAGCGTCACTGGTGGTGACGCCGACGACGAGGACGCAGGGAGCGGCCGTACCGGGCGCACCGCAGCCCAGCACGAATTGAGAGACACACCCTAGCCAAGCGCGCTGGCGGTCAGACCCAGCGGGGGCCGTGCGGAGTGACCGTGACGGTGCGCGGTTCCTCCGGCGCGTCCTCGTCGGCGTCGGACTCCTCCGCGTCGCCCGCTCCGGTCGGACGATCGATCGCGACGTCGAGCCAGGATTCGGCGACGCCGTCGAGCATGCCGCTTCCCCACTCCACCACCACGACCGAACCGGCGAAGTCGATGTCGAGGTCGTCGAGCTCGAGCGCGGAGCCGAGCCGGTAGGCATCCACGTGCACGAGCGGCGTTCCGCCGTTCAGCGACGGATGCGTGCGGGCCAGCACGAAGGTCGGGCTCGTCACGGGTCCTCGCACGTTCATCGCTTCGCCGATGCCTCTGGTGAGCGTCGTCTTGCCGGCGCCGAGCGGGCCGGACAGCACGACGAGGTCCCCCGCCCTCAGCAGGCGGCCGAGCTCGCGGCCGAACGCCTCCATCTCCTCGGTCGTCGGCACCGTGCGCGTGCCGGCCACGGGCATCCGCCGCGCCGCGTCCGCGCCCGGCACTGCGTCAGGCGCCGACATAACGCCTCGTCACTCGTCTGCCCAGCCTCGTCACGATCTCGTAGCCGATGGTGTCGGCGGCGCGGGCCCAGTCCTCGGCCGACGGGGCGCCGGTCGCCGGGTCGCCGAACAGCACGACGTCGTCGCCGACCTGCACGGGCTCGTCCCCGACGGCGCTCACGATCTGGTCCATCGCCACGCGACCCGCGATCGGATGCCGCTTCCCGCCGATGGAGACCTCCGCGCGCCCGGATGCCTGCCGCGGCACGCCGTCCGCATAGCCGACCGGAACGAGGGCGAGCGTCGTGTCGCGCGGTGCCCGGTAGGTGTGCCCGTACGAGACGCCCTGCCCCTGCGGGATGCGCCGCACCGCGACGACGCGGGAGCGCAGCGTCATCGCGGGGCGCAGACCGAACTCGCTCGGGTCGCGATCCGGGAAGGGAGACACCCCGTACATGGCGATGCCGATCCGCACCGTGTTGTACCTGGCGCGCGGCAGGGTGAGCGCCGCGCCGCTGGCGGCCAGGTGCACGAACTCAGGATCCAGTCCCGCTCGGGCTGCCTGGGCGAGGCCGCGGTCGAACGCGTCGGCCTGCGCGACATCCGACTCGGCATCGGTGCCGGAGAGGTGGCTGAAGACACCGGCCACGCGGTGGAGGCCGGCCTCCTCCGCAGCGCGGGCGGCCCGCACGGCCTGCGGCCAAGCGTCCGGTGCGACGCCGTTGCGGCTGAGGCCGGTATCGAGCTTGAGGTGCGCCACCGCGATACGGCCGGCGCGTTCAGCGGCTGCGGCGAGCGCGTCCAGCTGTGCGAGGGTCGAGACGCCCACCTCGACGTCTGCGGCGAGCGCGGCGTCGAAGTCGGGGTCGGAGTCGTGCAGCCAGGCCAGCACCGGCGCGGTGATCCCGGCGTCACGGAGTTCGAGGGCCTCTGCGAGGTCGGCGACGCCGAGCCGGTCCGCTCCCCCGGTCAGTGCAGCCCGGGCGACTGGCACCGCGCCGTGCCCGTAACCGTTCGCCTTCACGACCGCGATGAGGTGCTCGGTGCCGATCGTGCGCCGCAACGTCTCGACGTTGCCGCGGATCGCGTCGAGGTCGATGACGGCCTCCCGCAGGGGCGTCAGCTCGCTCATCGCGAGCCTCCGGCCGGATCGTCCGTCTCGGCCACCACGAACGCGCATGCCACGCCCGCGTCGTGCGTCATCGTGAGGTGCCACCGCGTGATCCCGCGCGCTGCAGTCTCCTCCGCCACCGAGCCATGCAGCACGAGGCCCGGGTTCCCGTGCTCGTCCGGCACCACCTCGACGTCGGATGCGACGACCACGTCGGCGCGGCCGAGCGCCTTGACCACGGCCTCCTTCGCTGCGAAGCGTGCAGCGAGCGAGTGGATCGGCAACCCGCGTTCGCTCTCGGCGAACAGCCTGGTGAGCAGCTTCGGAGTGCGCGCGATCGCCCGGTCGAACCGCTCCAGGTCGACGATGTCGACCCCGATGCCCGCGATCACGAGCCGCCTCGCGCGCTGCCCCCGGGCATCCGCGTCGCTGCCGCGGCTGCCGCCGTGGAGACTTCGGTTTCGCGGTCGAGACTGCGGTCAAAGACCCTAGTCTCGGCGCGAGAATCATAGCCTCGATGCGAGAACCGTCGTCTCGACGTGCAGACCAAAGTCTCGGCGATTTGGACGGCCGTCCGCCGAGGAAGCACAGGAGCTGCATGCTTCGGGTTGGTTTCGATACGCCCACTGCGCGGGCTACTCAACCGGCGGGAAGGGCGCTGGCGCATCCGCTACTCCACCGTGACCGACTTGGCCAGGTTGCGCGGTTGGTCGACGTCGAGGCCCTTGGCCGTCGCGAGCTCCATGGCGAAGATCTGCAGCGGGATGACCGCGAGCAGCGGCTCGAATAGCGGCGCAGCAAGCGGGATGCGGACGACCTCGTCGGCGAACGGCAGCACGGAGGCGTCGCCCTCCTCGGCGATCGCCAGCACACGGGCGCCGCGCGCACGGATCTCCTGGATGTTCGAGACCACCTTCTTGTGCATCTCGTCGCTACCGCGCGGGCTGGGCACGACGACGAAGACCGGCTGTCCGGGTTCGATGAGCGCGATCGGGCCGTGCTTCAGCTCGCCTGCCGCGAAGCCCTCGGCGTGGATGTACGCGAGCTCCTTGAGCTTCAGCGCACCCTCGAGCGCAATCGGGAAGCCCACGTGCCTGCCCAGGAACAGCACGGCGCGGGTGTCGCTCATCCAGTGCGCGAGTTGCGCGATCGCGTCGCTGGACTCCAGCACGCGCTCGAGCTTGCCGGGGATCGTCGCGAGTTCGTGGAGGTTCGCCGCCTGCTCGGGATCCGTCAGCGTTCCGCGCAGCCTGGCCAGGTGCAGACCGAGCAGGTAGAGGGCGGTGATCTGGGCGACGAACGCCTTGGTGGACGCCACCGCCACCTCGGGTCCGGCGTGCGTGTACACGGCGCCGTCGGACTCCCGCGGGATGGTCGCGCCCTGCGTGTTGCAGATCGACAGCGTCTTCGCGCCGGCCTCGCGGGCGAACTTGACCGCCATGAGCGTGTCCATGGTCTCGCCGGACTGGCTGATCGAGACGACCAGCGTCGACGGCGTGATCACCGGGTCGCGGTAACGGAACTCGTGGCTGAGCTCGACCTCGACCGGGATGCGCGCCCACTTCTCGATCGCGTACGCACCGACCTGGCCGGCGTACGCGGCGGTCCCGCAGGCGATGATCGTGATGCGGTCGATGCCCGTCAGCAGGTCATCGAGGTCCTCGAGCTCCGGGATGACGGCCCGGCCGTCCTGCACGCGGCCGCGCAGGGTGTTGGCGACGGCATCCGGCTCCTCCGCGATCTCCTTCGCCATGAAGCTCGGCCAGCCGCCCTTGTCGGCGGCCGCGGCATCCCACGCCACCTCGAAAGGCTCGACCTCGACGGTCTCGCCAGCGAAGTCGGTCACGGTGACGTCGGTCGGTGTGATGACGACGATCTGGTCCTGGCCGATGGCGACGGCGCGGCGGGTGTGCTCGACGAAGGCGGCGACATCCGATCCGAGGAAGTTCTCGCCGTCGCCCAGGCCGATGACGAGCGGGGAGTTGCGGCGTGCGCCCACCACGACGCCCGGCTGGTCCTGGTGCACGGCCAGCAGCGTGAACGCGCCGTCGAGCCTGGAGACGACCCGGCGGAATGCCTCGGCCAGGTCGCCGGTCGCGCGGTACTCGCGGCCGAGCAGCGCAGCGGCCACCTCGGTGTCGGTCTCGCTGGCGAACTCGAAGCCGTCGGCGGCCAGCTCGTCGCGGAGGGCGGCGAAGTTCTCGATGATGCCGTTGTGGATGACGGCGAGCTTGCCGTCATCGCCCAGGTGCGGATGCGCGTTGCGGTCCGTCGGTCCGCCGTGCGTCGCCCAGCGCGTGTGACCGATTCCGGTGGCGCCGTTGGCGATCGGATGCCTGCCCAGCTCGTCTTCGAGCACGCCCAGCTTGCCGGCACGCTTGGCAACGCCCAGCCGGCCGGTCTCCGCGTCGATCACGGCGACGCCCGCGGAGTCGTAGCCGCGGTACTCCAGCCGCTTCAGACCGCCCAGCAGCACCTCAAGGGATCGGTCGCTGCCGACGTATCCGACGATTCCGCACATGGGGACCGATTCTACCGGCGACTGAGGTGAGAGCTGAGCGCGCTTGCGTGCTCAGCCGAGCCGATGGAGCCGGTCGAGCGCTCGGCGCGACTATCCGTGCTATCGGGGCGCGCCGACCGCGGCGGGGTGCCCTCTAGAATTGATGCCCATGGCCCCGAACGGCGCGACGCAGTCCGCGCGGATCACCCCGTTCGTCGAGCTCGACCGTTCCGCCTGGGCCGAACTGGCCAGAAACACTCGGCAGCCGCTCTCGGAGCTCGAGATCGCTCAGCTGCGCGGGTTGGGCGACACCCTCGACCTCCGCGAGGTCGCCGAGGTCTACCTCCCGGTGAGTCGCCTGCTCAGCATGTATGCGACAGGCACGCAACAGTTGCAGCGCACGACGAGCGACTTCCTCGGCGAGCGCACCGAACGTACGCCGTTCGTGATCGGCGTCGCCGGATCGGTCGCTGTCGGCAAATCGACGACCGCACGTCTCCTGCGTGAGCTGCTCAGCCGCTGGCCCACCACCCCGAACGTGCAGCTGGTCACCACGGACGGGTTCCTGTTGCCGAACGCCGAACTCGAGCGCCGCGGTCTGATGAGCCGCAAGGGCTTCCCGGAGTCGTACGACCGCCGCGCGCTGCTGCGCTTCGTCACGGCGGTGAAGAGCGGGGTCGACGAGGTGCGCGCGCCGTTCTACTCGCACCTGAGCTACGACATCGTGACGGACGCGCAGGTGGTGGTCAGGCATCCGGACGTTCTCATCGTCGAAGGCCTGAACGTGCTGCAGCCCGCCGGCGGCGGCAACCGGCTGGCGGTCAGCGACCTCTTCGACTTCAGCGTGTACGTGGATGCCCGTGCCTCCGACATCGAGCGCTGGTACGTCGAGCGGTTCCTCAAGCTGCAGCGCGGCGCGTTCGCCGACCCGAACTCGTACTTCCACCGCTACGCGAGCCTCACCGAGGAGGAGGCCCGGGCGCAGGCGCTGTCGATCTGGCACGCCATCAACGAGCCGAACCTGCTGCAGAACATCCGTCCGACCCGGTCGCGGGCGAAGCTGGTGCTGCGCAAGGACAGCGACCACACCGTGTCGTCGGTGCTGCTGCGCAAGCTGTAGGCGGCTACAGCACGCGCCGGCTACAGCGCGAGCTGCAGGCGCACCACCTCGGCGAGCTCGTGCGCGTGACGGTCGGCCGTGTCCTGGTCCGCTGCCTCCACCATGACGCGCACCATGGGCTCGGTGCCGGAGGGGCGAAGCAGCACGCGGCCGGTCGAGCCGAGCGCGGCCTCCGCCGACTGCACGGCGCGGGCGATCACGTCGTCCTCGTTCAGCCGGTGGTGGTCGACGCCGCGCACGTTGACCAGGATCTGCGGATACACGGTCATGCAGGTCGCCAGTTCGTGCAGGCCCTTGCCCTTGCGCGCCATCTCGCTCACGAGATGCAGTCCGGTGAGGATGCCGTCGCCCGTCGTGGCGAACTCGCGCATGATGACGTGCCCGGACTGCTCTCCGCCGAGCGAGAAGTCGTTCTCGTTCATCTTCTCGAGCACGTACCGGTCGCCAACGCTGGTCTGCACGACGTCGATGCCGTGCTCCGCCATCGCCAGGCGCAGGCCGAGGTTGCTCATCACGGTGGTGACGAGGGTGTTCTTGTTGAGGACGCCACGCTCGGCCATGCTCAGCGCGAGGATGGCCATGATCTGGTCGCCGTCGACGATGTGGCCGTTCGCGTCCACCGCGAGGCAGCGGTCGGCGTCGCCGTCGTGTGCGATGCCGACGTCCGCACCGTGCGCGACGACCGCCTCGGCCAGCTTGTCGATGTGCGTCGAGCCGACGCCGTCGTTGATGTTGATGCCATCCGGATCGTCGCCGATGACGGTGACGCGAGCACCGGCATCCGTGAACGCCTCCGGCGAGATGCCGGCGGCGGCACCGTTCGCGCAGTCGATGAGCACGTGGATGCCGTCGAGTCGGTGCGGAAGGCTGGCCAGCAGGTGAAGCACGTAGCGGTCTTCGGCATCCGCGAACCGGCGGATGCGGCCCACCTCCGCACCGGTCGGCGTGAGCTTCGGCTTTCCGATCGCGGCCTCGATGCGGTCCTCGACGATGTCGGGCAGCTTCGTGCCGCCGCGCGCGAAGATCTTGATGCCGTTGTCCGGCGCCGGGTTGTGTGAGGCCGAGATCATCACGCCGAAGTCGGCGTCGATGTCGGCGATCAGGAACGCGGCCGCCGGGGTCGGGATGACTCCGGCGTCGAGAACATCGACGCCGGAGCTGGCCAGACCGGCGGCAACAGCCGCCAGGAGGAACTCACCGGAGACCCGCGGATCGCGCGCGACGACGGCGACCGGGCGCTTGCCCTGCGCCCGGCGCGCCTCGGCGCTGCGCCCTTGCCCGAGCACGACGGCGGCCGCCTGGGCGACGCCCAGGGCGAGGTCTGCCGTCAGCTCGCCGTTCGCCAGTCCGCGAACGCCATCCGTACCGAAAAGACGCGCCATTGCAGCTGCGAGCCTTCAGGAACGCCGGATCAGCGCTTCGAGTACTGAGGAGCCTTGCGGGCCTTCTTGAGACCGGCCTTCTTGCGCTCCTTGACCCGCGCGTCGCGGCTGAGGAAGCCGGCCTTCTTCAGGGTCGGGCGGTTGTTCTCGACGTCGATGCCGTTCAGCGCGCGGGCGATGCCGAGACGCAGCGCACCGGCCTGGCCGGAGGGGCCGCCGCCGGTGATGCGGGCGATGACGTCGTAGCTGCCGAGCAGGTCGAGCACCTTGAACGGGTCGGTGATGAGCTGCTGGTGCAGCTTGTTCGGGAAGTAGTCGGCGAACTCACGGCCGTTCACCGTGATGTTGCCGGAGCCCGGAACGAGGCGCACGCGGGCGATGGCCTGCTTGCGACGGCCGACGGCCGCACCGGGAACGTTGAGAACCGGGCGGGGCGCAGCGGGCGCCTCGGTGGCCGGTGTTTCGGTCGTGAAGCTCTGCGGCACGTCCTGGGCCTCGAGCTGGTCGGAGATCTTCGCCACGATGGAATTCAGTCCTTGTCTAAGTCGAGAAGAGTTCTGGTGAGGCCGGCGCTTACTGGGCGACCTGGTCGAAGGAGTACGGCTTCGGCTGCTGAGCCGCGTGCGGGTGCTCGCCGCCCGTGTAGACCTTGAGCTTGCGCAGCTGAGCACGGCCGATCGAGTTCTTCGGCAGCATGCCGCGAACGGCCTTCTCGACGGCGCGAACGGGGTTCTTCTCGAGAAGCTCGGAGTACGAAACGGCCTTCAGCCCGCCCGGATAGCCGGAGTGGCGGTAGGCCTTCTTCTGCAGCGCCTTCTGCCCGGTCAGGGCGACCTTGTCGGCGTTGACGATGATGACGAAGTCACCGGTGTCGACGTGCGGAGCGAACGTCGGCTTGTTCTTGCCGCGCAGGATGGCGGCGGTGTGGCTGGCCAGGCGGCCGAGCACCACGTCGGTGGCGTCGATGACGACCCAGTCGCGCTGGATCTCGGATGCCTTGGGGCTGAAAGTGCGCGTCACAGTAGTGGCTGCTTTCTTGTGTCGTGGTTGGGTTGGTCGTGAATCCCGCTCCGGCGCGGAGTTCCCGCTTCGATGAAGCGCCGAACGCCGCCGATGGAGGGCTCAACTACGGATGCCGCGCCGCAGTCGGCGGACACCAAGGATCAAGCTTACCGGACACCCTGCAACTGCGCGAATCGTCGTCGTTCCTCACAGCACGCGGCGGGCACGAGTCTGCTCGGCGCGGGCCGCGAGCTCCGCGCCGTGCGGGTATCCCACCTCCATGAGCGTGAGCCCTTTCGCCGGCATCACCTTGAACGCGCTGGTCCGCGCCCCGACGTCGCGCAGGAGCGCGAGGTCCTCGCGCGCGAGCTTCCCCTCGCCGACGGCGACGCACGCGCCGACCAGCGCGCGCACCATGCTGTGGCAGAACGCGTCGGCCCTGACGCTCGCGACGAGCACACCATCGGCGCCCCGGCTCCACGCGAACTCCTGCAGCGTGCGGATGGTCGTCGCCCCCTCGCGCGGTTTGCAGTACGCGGCGAAGTCGTGGAGACCGAGCAGGGTGCCGGCGGCGGCATCCATATCCTCCACGTTCAGCACGACCGGGTACCACAGCGTGCTCGACCGGGCCATCGGGTTCTTCGGTGCCGCGGCATCCGCGATCCGGTACTCGTAGCGCCGCCACAGGGCGGAGAAGCGGGCGTCGAACCCCGGTTCCGCCAGCTGAGCCGAGACGATCACGACGTCGGAGTCGGCCGCACCGAGGATGCCCGTGAGCCGCCTGCGCAGGGCGGCAGCGGCATCAGCATCGTCGGCCGCGTTCCGGCGTTTGCGCGGCCGCAGCAGGGCATCCACCTGATCGGGGGTGAGGTCGACGTGGGCGACCTGCCCGAGCGCATGCACCCCGGCATCCGTGCGGCCGGCGACGGTCAGTGTCGGCGCCGGCTCGTGGCGACGGAACAGCATGCGCAGTGCCTCCTCGAGCGCGCCCTGCACGGTGCGCAGCCCCGGCTGCCTGCTCCAGCCGTTGAACCCGGAGCCGTCGTACGCGATGCCGAGACGGATGCGCGTGGCGGCCTCGGCACCCGTCGCGTCCCCGTCCGTCACCCGGTCATTCTAGGGACGGACGGGGCCGGCACCGCGCGCCTGCTTCAGCCCTGGTGTCCGCCCGGCAGCGGGTTGGCGTACACCTGCACCTCGACAAGCCCTGCCGCCCAGTCCGCCTCATTGCCGTTGTGGTCGTTCACGACCTTGGCGACGTTCACCCGTATGTAGCGATAGGAGCCGCTCAATTCGTCGCTCGTGAAGCCCGTGCTGCGGTTGGCGAGTCTGCTCACGATACGTGTCCAGGTGGTGCCGTCGGTGCTCCCTTCGACGGTGTAGCCGCTGTAGGTCTCGGAGCCGTTGTAGCTGCGCCAGCTCAGGTCGACACGGCTCAGGTCGAACGACTGGCCGAGATCCACCTGCCAGGTGAAGGGAACGCTCGTCGGCTGATAGTAGTTCGTGTCGTCGCCGCTGAAGTTCAGGTTGAACACATCGCCGTCGTTCGCGTCACCGGCAGGATGCCCGGCAGCGGCGGCACTCGCGGTCGCCGGCTTGCCCTGCGAGACGAGCTGCGCCGAGGGCCGTTGCGCCAGCCCGGAACGGTGGTCGAACGTGAGCGTCGGTTGGTAGTCCATCGTGACGGCGGGAGCGCCCCCGTTCAGCCCGGTGAAGTGCAGCGGCAGCCAGACATAACTCGACGTGCCCAGAGCCTCAGGGTTCCAGTGGTCACCAAGGTACAGGTACTGGGTGCCGCCCTTCGCGTGCACGGTGAGGATGTTCGCGGGCTGGCTGTAGAACGTCGTGTTGTTGCCTACGGGAGCCAGTGGCGACCATCCGTTCGGGTCGTCGATGTTCTTCGTGTAGGAGTACATCGCCTGGTTCGGGTACCAGCCAGACTGGCTGGAGGTGAACACGAAGTAGTAGTCGCCGGCCTTCACCAGAGCCGGAGCCTCCCGCCGCTGTCCGGCGAACAGCGCATACGAGTTCTGCCAGTCCACGTCGGTGTCCCCGTCGATGAGTCGATAGACCCGCATGTCGGTGCCGTTCTGGGTGGAGACGATGTAGGCGTCTCCGGTGGAGGGATCCTGGTACGCCGTGAAGTCGCGCGAACCGTATCCCCAGAGCTTGTCGGTGCCGGTGTAGGTCGGGTCGGGGTCGGCGCTCGTCACGTGTCCGACACCTGGCCGGAAGTCACGGACGAACGTGTACTCGCCGTCGATCGTCTTGCTGGTGGCGACCATCAGGTGGGATGCCGAGTAGTCGGTCGCGCGCTCCCAGTGCGCCCAGAGCACGAACGTCTTGGACTGGGCGTCGTAGACGATCTTCGGGCGCTCGACCTTGCAGTTCGCCAGCTCCGGCGAGCTCTGCGTGGTGAGCACATCGCGGTCGAACGTCCAGTTCTTCAGATCCTTCGAGCGGTACATGCTGAGCGTCGAGAAGTTCGCGGAGTTGTCCGCCTTGTTCTCGCCGATCCAGTAGTACCAGGAGCCGACCTTGACGACGTCTCCTCCGTGCGCCTGGATGGGCCGGCCCTTCGTGTCGTACCAGGTACGGCCGTTCGGAATGGCCGTGTATCTGGCCGGGTCGAGCTCGATGTCGTAGGCGATCTGGGTGTCGATGCTGGCTGCGCCGTCGCTGAACGCGATCGCGTCGATCGTCTCGGACTGCGAGACCGTGATCGGCCCGGTGTAGGCGGTGCCGTTGGTAGCGGATGCCGTCGAGCCGTCGGTCGTGTAATAGATGGTCGAGCCGGGGGTGGTCGTCGACAGGGACACCGTCTGGGCGTTCTTGTAGATGCCACCGGGAACGCTCGCGGTGGCAGGTGCGACGACGAACGGAGCGGTGTCGACATGCACCGCCCCTGCTGCGATGCCGAACCAGCTGATCACCGGCGCTCCGCTGCCGCCTCCGATCGTCACTTCGAGCTTCTCCGCTCCGGCCGCCGCCTGCGCTGCGGTGACGTCGAACGTGCCCGACGCCATCGCCTTCGACGGGCCGGAACTGCCGCCGGATGCGCTGATCGCCAGACCGGTGGCGATCGGCGTCGTCGTGCCGTCCGCGGCGACCATCGCCACGTTCATGACCCGGTTGTTCCACCACTCCTGGAAGCCGGCCGTGACGGTGTAGGTCCCGGCTTCGAGTGGGAGGTCGTAGACGATCGGCTTGGATGTCGTCCCCGCGCCGAGAGCGTAGAGGCCGGTCGCGTAGGGGTCGGTGCTCGTCGAGGCGTGCTTCGCCACGTACGCGTTGCCGTCGTTCAGGTATCCCCACGTCGCTGTCCCGGTGACCTGCTGGTCTGCGACGCTGTTGCGCAGGCTGCCGTCGAGCGCCTTCGCGACGGCGTCGAACGCGGGAGTCGAGGCGGACATCCCGCTGTCCACGTAGTAGAGAGAGGTCGGCGGGACGACCTGCACCTGCGCCGTCACGCTGAGGCCGTTCACGTCGCCCACGACGGAGTAGCTCTGGTAGGTGCGCTCGAACGTGTAGCCCGTGAGGTTCCAGCTGACGGACTCATTCTGCTGACCGGATGCCGTGTTGACGGCGACCTGGGCAGGCAGTTGCGGTGCCGTGCTTGTGGTCGTCGCGACGACCACAGGCGACACGAGCGACGTCGGGGTCGGATCGGACGCGTTCGCTGCGCCCGGCGCGAGCATGGCGAGCAGCACCGCGGATGTCGCAAGTGCCGTTGCTCCCGTCAGTCCGCGGCGCAGCCTGCTCGTCGGATGTTTGAAGACCGTCGACCTCGTCGTCATCGTGTGCCCCTCTGCACTGCGATCGGTGTCTCGCAGTTGCCCTCGTCGCGCGAGATGTTTACGTAAACATGTCTGAAGCTATCGTCCCGCTCACGCTCGAGGCAAGCATCCGTTCACGCTCGAACGCGGCGGATCATCGCCGAACACGGCGGGGCCGGGCGCACCCCGCGAGGATGCGCCCGGTCCCGATGTCCGTGCAGGCCGCCTATTGGCCGGCTGCCGAGGACGTGATCCGCTCCGGCTGCTTGCCGGACGTGATGCTCATCGTCTGCTCGTCGAACGGCGTCTCGCCGCGAAGCACGCTGCGCACGCGGCTCTTGTCGATCTCGCGCGTCCAGGTGCCGACGAGCACGGTCGCGACCGCGTTCCCGGTGAAGTTGGTCAGCGCGCGTGCCTCGGACATGAACCGGTCGATGCCGACGATGAGACCCACTCCGTCGAGCAGCTGCGGCCGATACACCTGCAGACCCCCGGCGAGCGTGGCCAGACCCGCACCGCTGACGCCGGCCGCGCCCTTGGATGCGAGCATCATGAACAGCAGAAGCGAGAGTTGCTCCCCCAGGCTCATCGGCTTGCCGTTGGCGTTGGAGACGAAGATCGATGCCATGGTCAGGTAGATGGCGGTGCCGTCCAGGTTGAACGAGTAGCCGGTCGGCACCGTGATGCCCACAACCGGCTTCGAGACGCCGAGGTGCTCCATCTTCGCGATCAACCGGGGCAGCGCCGCCTCGGACGACGAGGTGGAGAAGATGATCAGGTACTCCCGCGCCAGGTACTTCATGAGGCTGAAGATGCTGACGCCGCTCACCAACCGCAGCACGGTGCCCAGAATGAGCACGATGAAGAGGATGCACGTGAGGTAGAAGCCGCCCATCATGGTGGCCATGCCGACGAGCGCCTTGCCGCCGCTGGCGCCGACGACGGCAGCGATCGCGCCGAACGCGCCGAGCGGCGCCACCCACATGATCATCATCAGAATGCGGAAGACGAGCGTCTGGGCGACTTCGATCACCGCGAGCACAGGGCGGCCTCGCTCGCCCATCCGCTGCAGCGCGAAGCCGGTGATGAGAGCGATCAGCAGGGCCTGCAGCACGTTGCCGCTCGTCAATGCCGAGAGCAGAGAGACCGGGATGATGCCCAGGATGAAGTCGGATGCCGTCGACGAGTCGCCCGCGGCCGCCTGGTAGTGAGCGCCGGTCAGATCGAGTCCGCTGCCGGGGTTCAGCAGGTTTCCGACGACGAGGCCGACGCCCAGCGCGAACGTCGACATGACGACGAAGTACGCCAGCGCGAGACCGCCGATCTTGCCCACCGTCGCCGCCTTCGCGATCGAGCCGACGCCCAGCACGATGGTGCAGAAGATCACCGGCGTGATCATCATCTTGATCAGGTTGACGAAGCCGGTTCCGATCGGCTGCAGCTCGACCGCGAACTTCGGGAAGATCAGCCCGACGGCGATCCCGGCCACCACGCCGATGATCACCAGTAGATAGAGGAGATGCGATCTGTCCAATCGCTTGGATCGGGTTGGCGTCGTTGCCATGTCGGTTCCTTTGATCTGAACCCGCGCTCCGGCGGGTTGTCCGATGAGGGCCCCATCGTCGCTCGGGTCGACTGCGCTTCGATGCTTGTGGTCATACTGTTCGCGCCGGCGCGACGCCCAAGGCGAGAGAATGACGTGTGATCAAAGGCCTGATCGCACGAAGCAGCATCGCTTCGCGGCTCTTCGCGGTGACACTGGTGTTCGTGCTCGTGCTCAGCGGGCTCGCGCTGATCGGGCTGTGGCTGGATGCGAACCAGCGCGTCGAACAGAACGCCAGGCAGCACACGCAGGCCGTCGCGTCATCCGTCGCGGACGACCCCTACGTGGTGGCCGCGGTTCAAAAGGCTGATCCGTCCGCCACGCTGCAGCCGTACGCCGTGCGGATGATGAAGGACTCGAAAGTCGACTTCATCACGATCATGAGCCCCGCCGGCATCCGGTACACCCACCGCGACCCCGCAGAGATCGGCAAGAAGTACATCGGCACTATCGCGCCGGCTCTCCGCGGGCATCCGCTGACCGAGACCTACACGGGAACCCTCGGCCCGTCGGTGCGCTCGGTCTATCCGGTGTTCGGCGCCGACGGATCGGTCGTGGCACTCGTATCGGCCGGGGTGACCGTCGGCAGCGTCGCCGCGACGGTCAACTCGCAACTGCCGTTCGTGGTCGGAGCCGCCCTCGTGCTGCTGATGCTCGGCGCCGTTGGGGCGATCATGCTGCGTCGCTACCTGAACCGCGTCACCCACGGCATGGGCCCGACGGAGCTCGAGCGCATGTTCTCGTATTACGAGGCCGTGCTGTACTCGGTTCGCGAAGGACTGCTGCTGGTGGATGCCAGCGGAACGGTGACGCTGTACAACGAGCCCGCCGCCCAACTGCTGAACCTGCCGGAGACCGAAGCGCACGAAGGGCGGCGCAGCATCCCGGTCTGCGAACTCCCGGTGCCGGAGTCGCTGCGTGAACTGCTGGCGAGCGGGGAACGTGTCCACGACCTCGTGCAGCTGACGGATGATCGCGTGCTGGTGATCAATCAGGAACCGGCTCAGGCTCCCGGCCGGCCACGGCGACTGCCCTCCCGAATGGGCACGGTCACCACGATCCGGGACCACACCGAGCTGCAGCAGCTGGCCGGGGAACTGCAGACCATGCGAACGCTGGCCGACTCGTTGCGCTCGCAGACGCACGAGTTCTCCAACAAGCTGCACACCATGGTGTCGCTCATCGAACTGGACCGAACGGAGGAGGCCCTCGATTTCGCGACGGAAGAGCTGCAGGTGAACCAGCTCCTAGCTGACCGGGTGGTCGGCGCGATCGACGAACCCGTGCTCGCGGCGCTCGTGCTCGGCAAGACGGCTCAGGCACAGGAACGCGGGGTGCAGCTTCGGCTGAACGTGGAGTCGGCAGACATCCATCCGGCGGTGAACCCGGCCGACCTGGTCACCATCGTCGGCAACCTCCTCGACAACGCGATAGACGCCGCGGCGGAGTCCGCCCAGCCGTGGGTCGCGCTCGACCTGGCCACGCTGACCGCGGGCGACGAACGGATGCTCGTCATCACGGTTGCGGACGGCGGCGCAGGAGTGCCGCCGGAGCAGGTGAACGCCATCTTCGAGCGCGGCTACTCGACGAAGCAGTCGGCTCACAATCGCGGGTACGGCCTCGCCCTCGTCGCGCAGGCGGTGCGCCGCAGGGGCGGCTCGATCCGGCACTCCCCCGGCGATCCGGGCGCGGTCTTCACGGTGACACTGCCGATGCCCGGCGTGCTCACGTCATCCGCGATCGCGGCGCCGACGACCGAGGCGACGGCATCCGATGATTAGCGTGCTCGTCGTCGAAGACGAAGCGATCGCGGCGAGCGCCCACGCCGAATACGTGCGCCGGATCGACGGATTCCGGCTGGCGGGCGTCGCCAGGACGGGCGCGGATGCCCTGCGGCAGTTGCGCGAGGAGCGGCCCGGCGACATCGAGCTGGTGCTGCTGGACATGAACCTGCCGGACATGCACGGACTCGTCGTTGCCGGGCGCATCCGTGCGTCGGGCATCCCCGCCGACATCATCGCTGTCACCGCCGTTCGGGAGCTGGCCATGGTGCGCAATGCGCTGTCGCTCGGAATCGTGCAGTACCTGATCAAGCCGTTCACGTTCGCCACCCTTCGCCACAAGCTGGAGCATTACCTGCAGTTCCGGCAGTCGCTGCCGCAGGGAGGAGCGGCGCAGACGACGCAGGAGGAGGTCGACCGAGCGCTCGCGGCCCTGCGCACGGCGTCGCCGCCGAGCACACCGAAGGGCCTGTCGCCCGAGACTCTGGAACGCGTGAGGACGCTGCTGCGCGCAGGCGACGCCGCCTACTCGGCGACTGAGGTCTCATCGGAGCTGGCTATCTCCCGGGTCACCGCGCGGCGGTATCTCGAGCACCTCGCCGACGATGGCGTGGTCGCCAGGGCGCCGCGACACGGCACTCCGGGTCGTCCCGAGCTCGAGTACCGCTGGGTCTGATGCGCCGGAACGCCGGGACCCGCGCATCCTTCCTCAGGAAGCGCGGGTCCCAGACTGATGGCCGAGGTCAGCCGGCGGAATCGCCCACCTTGTGCTTCTTCTCGGACGCGGTGACGACCTCTTCCGGCTCGTCGTTGAAGAGCTGGTCGACGACGTGTCCCTCGGCATCCACGAGCGGCAGTTCGTGATCGTCCTTGTCGAACACCTTGCCCTTCTCGATGCGGTCGCCGTCCTGGAGCACCTCGACGAGGTGGATCGGGATGCCCCTGGTCGGACTGGCGGCGAACACCGACGGGTTCTTCGGCGTGCCGCGCTTCCAGACGTTGAACACCAGGTTGAGGAGCACGGCGGCGATCGTCGCGGAGCTGATGCCGGAGTTGAAGATGACCTGGAACCAGGAGGGGAAGTGGCTGTAGATCGCGCCGTTGAGCTCGGGCAGAACGCCGATGCTGACCGAGATGGCCACGATGATCAGGTTCATGTTGTTGCGGTAGTCCACTCGGCCGAGCGTGCGGATGCCGCTGGCGGCCACCGAGCCGAACAGCACGATGCCCGCACCGCCGAGGACCGGACCGGGGATCGAGGCGACCAGGCGTCCCAGGATGGGGAACAGGCCCAGCACGAGCAGCACGACACCACCGGCTGCGACCACCCAGCGGCTCTTGATCTTCGTGATGGCGACCAGGCCGACGTTCTGAGCGAACGCGCTCTGGCTGAACGAGTTGAAGAACGGCGAGATGGCGCTGGAGAGCATGTCCGCCCGCAGACCCGCGGCGATGCGCTTGGAGTCGACACGGGTGCCGACGACCTCGCCGATGGCGATGATGTCGGCCGTCGTCTCAGTCATGATCACGAGGATGACGATCATCATCGAGATGATCGGCGCGATCTGGAACTGAGGAAGACCGAACTCGAACGGGTTCGGGAACCCGGCGATCGGGCCGTTGGTCACCTGCGAGAAGTCGGCCTTGCCGAAGAGGGCGGCGATGACGGTGCCGATGATGAGCGAGAACAGGATCGACAGCCTCGAGACGGTCGCGTTCTTCACCTTGCTGAGAACGACGATGATCGCGAGCGTCAGTGCGGCAAGTCCGATGCCGGCCGGGTCGGCATAGCCGGGCGCCTTCGGGTCGTTGCCGACGATCCAGCCGATCGCGACCGGGATCAGGGAGAGCCCGATGACGGTGATCACGGTTCCGGTGACCACCGGGGGGAAGAACCGCACGATCAGAGCGAAGAACGGCGCGATGATCAGACCGAACACGGCCGCGACCATCACGGATCCGAACACGATCTGCAGGCCGTTGATCCCGTGCCCCTGGCCGATGATCGCCAGCATCGTGGACACCGCGGCGAACGAGACCCCCTGCACGAGCGGCAGCTTCGAACCGAAGAAGGGCCAGCCGATGGTCTGGATGAGCGTGGCGATGCCGCCGATGAAGAGGCACGCGGCGATCAGGAGGCCGATCTGCGCAGGCTTGAGGCCGGCCGCGTTGCCCATGATGATCGGCACGGCGATGATGCCGCCGTACATGGTGAGAACGTGCTGCAAGCCGTACAGGAACAGGCTCGGTATGGGCATCCATTGGTTCTCTGGATGCTCGGGATCGAGCTCCCTGCGATTCTTCTTCCGCTTCTCGGCGACCAATGCCTTGGTCATGATGGACCTCCTCGTCCAGGAACAGCAGCGTACGGCTTGGACCCGCTGCCGGGATGTGATTCAGATGAAAGGGAGTGGCGCCTCTGCCGACCCCGCCCGGCCCGAGGAGTTTCCGGACCGACATTTCGTAATGTGAAATTGTAATCTTGTTGTGCGAGAACTCTAAGTCACGGTTTCGTCCCTGTCAACGCGGACACGATTCCACCATTCAATATTTCTCTTCCAAAAGTGTGGTGCGTCGTGATCAACGGTGTTAGCATCGACCCTGCCCAAAGGCGGGCACCCGACAGGGTCGCTATCTACCCGGGCGCAACGTTCAACCAACGTGAAGCGGAGTATCCCGGGTGCGCGCTCGTCGCCGGCCCGGGCGCACATCCGCTTCCTTCGAGGAAGACGAAAGCGCATGAGCACCGTCATCAGTCACACCGACCACGACCATCTGAGCCACGCGGCTCGTCTCGCGACCGAGAACGTCTTGAAGGGCGGAGGGCCGTTCGGCGCCGTCGTCGTGACGGCCGCCGGCCTCTCGTTCGAGGGCGTCAACCGCGTCACCGCGAACAACGACCCCACGGCGCACGCCGAGGTCACCGCGATCCGCACCGCCTGCTCCGAGACCGGCACCTTCGACCTCAGCGGGGCGACGCTCTACTCGAGCTGCGAGCCCTGCCCGATGTGTCTGGCATCCGCTCTGTGGGCTCGCGTCGACCGCGTCGTCTTCGCCGCCGACCGCAACGATGCAGCAGCGGCAGGCTTCGACGATGCGGTGTTCTACGAGTTCTTCGAGACACCGGCCGTCGATCGCCCGATGCAGGTGGAGCACCTCCAGCTGGCCGACGCCGGCCACCTCCAGCCGTTCACCACCTGGGGCGCGTTCGCCGACCGCATCGAGTACTGAGGGGCCTTCTCATGACTGAACAACTGGCCGTCGACGATGCCAACGCAGCACCGCCGAAGCCCATCGGCCGATTCGACCGCTACTTCAAGCTGACGGAGCGCGGCTCGAGCCTCGGCCGCGAGTTCCGCGGCGGCTTCGCCACGTTCTTCGCGATGGTCTACATCGTTGTGCTGAACCCGCTCATCCTGAGCGCTCCGGACGGTTCGGGACACACGCTGGGCATCCCGCAGGTGGCCGCGATGACCGCGATCGTCTCGGGCGTGATGACGATCCTGATGGGCCTGATCGCGCGCTACCCGTTCGCCCTCTCGGCCGGCCTCGGGGTGTCTGGCTTCGTCTCCGCGACGATCGCCACCACGAAGGGGCTCACCTGGGGCGACGTGATGGGCCTCGTGCTCATCTCGGGCGTCATCATGTTCATCCTGGTGCTGCTCGGCCTGCGGGAGGCGGTGTTCCGAGCAGTGCCCAGCGGGCTCAAGATCGCGATCGTGGCCGGCATCGGCCTGTTCATCGCGACCATCGGGTTCGTGAACGCCGGATTCGTGCGCCGCGTGCCCGACGCCGCTCACACCTCGGTGCCGGTGAGCCTCGGCCAGGGCGGATTCCTGCTCGGCTGGCCGACCCTCGTGTTCGTGGTCGGGATGATCGCCATGATCATCCTGATCGTGCGCAAGGTGAAGGGCGGCATCCTGATCGGCATCATCGGCACGACGATCTTCGCGATGATCGTGCAGGCGTTCACGAACACGCCTGCTGGAAGCGCGAAGGATCCGTCGGGCTGGTCGCTCACGGTCCCCACGTTCCCCTCGACCTGGATCTCGCTGCCCGACCTGTCGCTCTTCGGTCAGGTGAACCTGATCGGCGCGTTCACGCACATCGGTGCGATCGCGGCGACGCTGCTGACGTTCACCATCCTGTTGACCGTGTTCTTCGACGCCATGGGCACGATGACGGGCCTGGCCAGCCAGGGCGGACTGCTCGACAAGCAGAACAACTTCGTCGACGCGAACCCGGTGCTGCTGGTGGATGCCGCGGCATCCGCGGTCGGCGGCCTCTCGTCGATCTCCAGCGGTGAGATCTTCGTGGAGTCGGCGGCCGGCATCGGCGAGGGCGCCCGCACCGGGATCGCGAGCCTCGTCACCGGCGGGCTGTTCATCGTCATCTCGTTCTTCGCCCCGCTGGCCGGAATCGTTCCGTTCGAGGCGGTGGCGCCCGCGCTCGTGATCGTCGGTTTCATGATGGTGACCCACGTGAAGGACATCGACTGGTCCGACTACGGCATCGCGATCCCGGCGTTCTTCACCGTGGCGCTCATGCCGCTGACCTACTCGATCGCCAACGGCCTCGGCGCCGGGTTCATCGCCTACGTCGTCATCCGCGCCGTGCAGGGACGCGCCAAGGAGGTGCACCCGCTGATGTGGTGCGTCGGCGCGGCTTTCGTGGTGTTCTTCGGCGTCGGCGTGATCGAGCAGCTGCTGCACTGAGCGCTCCGTCCCCCTGAGCGCTCTGCTTCCCCTCGAACGCTTTCGCGAGACTGCACGTCCGCCCCCAGACAGCGGGTAAATCCCACCGTTTCGGGGCGGGCGTGCAGTCTCGCGGTTTTGTGGATCCCCTCACCGAGTCAGCGCAGCTGCCTCGGAGCTGGGGTCGCGGCTAAGGCCCACCGGGCCTTCGCTCCTAGCTCCACCGCGCAAATCGCATCAGCAGGTCGGCGGCGACCGAGACGGCGATCGCGGCCGGGTCCTTCGCGCGGATGGCGTCCCGCAGTCCGATCGGTGTGGTGATGCGTTCGAGGTCCTCCTGCGTGTGGCCGGCATCCGTCAGCTGCTTGCGGAACCTCGCCCACTTCGAGCTCGAGCCGATCAGTCCGATGTAGGCGAGGTCATCCTGCGCCAGAGCGCTCTCGCAGAGCGCGAGGTCTTCCGCGTGATCGTGCGTGAGGATGAGCGCGTACGTTCCCGCGGCGAGCGACGGGAAGACGGCCTCCGGCACCGGCTCGTGGCGCACCCGCACCCGCGCGAGCCCCGCCTTCACCTGCGCCAGCCGCTCCTCGTCGAGCAGGTCGGCGCGGGAGTCGACGAGCGTGAGGTCGAGGTCGTGCCGCGACAGGATGATCGCCAGCTCGAGGCCCACGTGCCCCATGCCGAACACGGCGACCGACGGCACGGTGCGCACCGGCTCCATCAGAATCGTCACCTCTCCCCCGCAGCACTGCACGCCATACTCGGCCGGCGCCTTGTCGCTGAGCGTCAGCGAGAACAGCTCCGGCACGCTCGCGCCCGACTCGATCATCGCCCGCGAGCGCTCCACGGCGGTCTCTTCGAGGTTGCCGCCGCCGATCGTGTCCCACACCGCGTGCGCGCCGACCACCATCTTGGCGCCCGCCGCCCTCGGCGCGTGCCCGCGCACGGAGACGAGCGTGACGAGCACGCCGGGCTCGTGGGCGGCGCGCAGCTCGCCGAGCGCTCCCAGCCAGTCCATGCGTCAGTCCACGAGGATGTCGGCGCCCGCGGGCACAGCGGGTGTCTCGACCGAGGCCTCCTCGCGCGACGTCGCCGCACGGTCGGCGGATGCCTCGCTCGGAACCGCCGCGCCGTCAGCGGATGCCTCGCGCGAGACATCCGCGGCACCGCGCGCCGCCTGGATCGCCCAGAACACGGTCTCCGGTGTCGAGGGGGACGACAGCCGCACGCTCGTGCCCGGCGCGCCGAACGACGCGATCGCCTGGCGCAGCGCCTCGCGCACGCTCAGCGCGAGCATGAGCGGCGGCTCACCGACCGCCTTCGATCCGTACACGGCTCCCGGCTCGTGGCCCTTGTCGTACAGGGCCACGTTGAACACCTCGGGCATCTCGGAGAAGCTCGGCAGCTTGTACGTGCTCGCCGCCTGGGTGAGCAGGCGGCCGCGGTTCGGGCCGTCTGAGGCATCCCACCGCATGTCCTCGAGCGTGAGCCAGCCGGCGCCCTGCACGTAGGCGCCCTCGATCTGGCCGATGTCGATCAGCGGCGAGAGCGAGTCGCCTGCCTCGTGCACGATGTCCACTCGACGGGTGCGGTATGCGCCGGTGAAGCCGTCGACCTCGACCTCGGTCGCCGCCGCTCCGTACGCGAAGTACTTGAACGGCGAGCCCTGCCAGGTCTCCGGATCCCAGTGCAGTCCCTCGGTGCGGTAGTAGCCGGCCGCCGACAGCTGAACGCGCTGCCAGTACGCGGCCGTGACCACCTCGCCGAACGTCAGCGACCGGTCGCCGGCGCCCAAGCCCGTGACAACACCGTTCTCGAACCGCACGTCGCGCGGGTTCACGCCGAGCAGCCCGCCAGCGACGACGGCGAGGCGGTTGCGGAGCTGCTCGCAGGCATCCTTCACCGCGGCGCCGTTGAGGTCTGCGCCGGTCGACGCGGAGGTCGCCGAGGTGTTGGGCACCTTGTCGGTGCGAGTCGGTGCCAGGCGCACGCTCGATCGCGGCACGCCGAGGGCGGTCGCCGCGACCTGCAGCATCTTGGTGTGCAGGCCCTGACCCATCTCGGTGCCGCCGTGGTTGATGAGAACGGAGCCGTCCTTGTAGATGAGCACGAGGGCGCCGGCCTGATTGAACGCCGCGACGTTGAACGAGATGCCGAACTTGATCGGCGTGATCGCCAGCGCCCGCTTCACATCGGGGTGCGTGGCGTTGAACGCGGCGATCTCGGCGCTGCGTGCCGCGTAGTCGGAACCGTCGAGCACCTGGTTCCAGATGTCGGGCATCCGTTCGGCGTCGCGCACCACCTGGCCGTACGGCGTCGTCTGGCCAGGGCGGTAGAAGTTGCGGCGACGCAGTTCTGAGGGCTCGATGCCGAGCACCGGGGCGGCCTCGCCGAAGATCGTCTCGATCAGGAGAACACCCTGCGGTCCGCCGAAGCCGCGGAAGGCGGTGTGCGATGTCTTGTTCGTCTTGGCGATGCGGCCGAGCGCCTCGACGTTGGGAATCCAGTAGGCGTTGTCGAGGTGGCAGAGCGCCCTGCTGACCACCGCCTCCATGAGGTCGAGGCACCAGCCGCCGTCCGCGGTCAGGGTGGTCTTCAGGGCGACGATCCTGCCGTCGTCGTCGAAGCCCGCCTTCCACACGGTGCGGAAGCCGGGACGCTTGCCGGTGATCGTGAGGTCCTGGTTGCGGTTCAGCCGCAAGCGCACGGGACGGCCGGTGAGCGTCGTGCCGAGTGCCGCGATCGCGGCGAGGCCGTGCGGCTGCGTCTCCTTGCCGCCGAAGCCCCCGCCCATGCGGATGCACTGCACCGTCACCTCGTTCGAGGCGAGTCCCAGCACGTGCGCGACGATCTCCTGCGTCTCGGTCGGATGCTGCGTGCTGGCCTGCACGTACAGCTGACCGCCCTCGTCGTAGTACGCGAGCGACGCGTGCGTCTCCAGGTAGAAGTGCTCCTGGGCGCCGGTCTCGATGACGCCCTCGAAGACGTGTGCGGCCTCGGCGAGCGCCTTCTCAGCATCCCCCCGGCGCGACGTGCGCTGCACGCCTTGGAACGAGCCGGCCTCGATCGCCTCCGCCACGGTGATGATCGACGGCAGTACCTCGTACTCGACGTGCACGGCCGCGGCACCGAGCCGAGCGGCCTCGACGCTCTCGCCCAGCACCCAGCACACGGCGTGCCCGTAGTACATCGCCTCTCGCGGCATCAGCGGCTCGTCGTGCTTGACGCCGGCGTCGTTGACGCCGGGAATGTCGTCGGGGGTCAGCACGCGCACCACTCCGGGTACCGCGAGCGCATCGCCGGTGTCGATCGACACGATACGAGCGTGGGCGTGCGGGGACTGCACCGGCCACGCGCTGAGCACGTCGTGTCGGCGCTCGGCGATGTCGTCGGTGTACAACGCGGTGCCGGTGACGTGCCCCGCGGCGCTCTCGTGCGACTCGGGCACGCCGACTACGGCGCCGACCGGACGGTCGGACAGCTCGCTCACGATGCCACCTCCACAGTCTCCGTCTGCTGCGAATCGGCCGTCTGCGAGTAGAACTTCAGCAGCGCCTGACTCAGCATGATCGCCCGGTACTCCCCGGATGCCCGATGGTCCGCCATCGGCGTTCCCTCGCGTCCGAGCACGATCGCCGCCTCGCGCACGGTGTCTTCGCACCAGACGGAGCCGAGCAGCTCGTCCTCGGTGGCTCGGGCGCGCAACGGCGTCGCCGCGACACCGCCGAGGCCGATCTTCGCGGCGGTGACGACGTCATCCTCGATGTCGAGCGCGAATGCGACGGCCACGCTCGAGATGTCGTCGAACCGGCGTTTGGCGATCTTGTGGAACGCCGTGAACGGCGCCAGCGGCAGCGGGATGCGCACCGCGCGGATCAGCTCGTGCGGACGCTTCAGCGTCTGCCGGTACCCGGTGAAGTAGTCGGCCAGCTCCACCTCGCGCTCGCCGTCCGCTGACGCGAGCACGACCCGGGCGCCGAGCGCCAGGAGCGCGGGCGGGGTGTCGCCGATGGGCGACCCGGTTCCCAGGTTGCCGCCGATGGTCGCCCGGTTGCGGATGAGCCGGGACGCGAACTGCGGGATCAGTTCGCCGAGCAGCGGAACGCGTTCGCCCAGTTCCCGCTCGATCTCGGTGAGCGTGACGGCCGCTCCGATCTCGATGACGTCGTCGCCGACGCGGATGCCGCGCAACTCGGGCAGCCGGTCGATCGCCACGACGAGTGGTGCGCGCCGGCCGCGCAGGTTGACCTCGACGCCCCAGTCGGTGGAGCCGGCGACGAGGACGGCTCCCGGGTCGGCGGCGAGGAGGCCGAGCGTGTCCTCGAGGGTCGCGGGCCGCACGAAGCGTCCGTCGGCGGCGGTGATGTCGGTGGCGACCGCCTCGGGTGCCGGCGCGTTGCGGCGAGCGGCGAGCGGGTCGGCATCCGTCGGCTCGCCCAGCGCGTATGCAGCGTCGCGGATCGGCCGGTAACCGGTGCAGCGGCAGAGGTTGCCGCTCAGCGCGTGCAGGTCGAAGCCGTTCGGGCCGTGCTCCGCGTCGCCGTGCTCAGCATGCGCGGGCGCCCGATCGGACCGGTAGAACTCGGACGCCATGCTGCACACGAACCCGGGTGTGCAGTACCCGCACTGCGAGCCGCCCCGGGTGGCGAGCTCCTCCTGCACCGGGTGCAGGGCATCCGGTGTTCCGAGCCCCTCGGAGGTGACGACCTCCTGGCCGTCGAGCGCGGCGACCGGGACGAGGCACGCGTTGACCGCGGTCCACGCCGTTCCGCCGTTTCCGTCGGCCGTGGCGACGAGCACGGCGCAGGCACCGCATTCGCCCTCCGCGCAGCCCTCCTTGCAGCCGGTCAGGCCCTCGCCGCGCAGCCAGTCCAGCGCGGTCGCGTGAGCCGGGGCGTCGATGCGCCGCCTGAGCCCGTTCACTGTGAGCATGGGGTCACCCATGACCAACTCCTCGTCGTTCGTGAGGACACGAAAAGCCGCTCCTCGTCTTTGAGGGGAATTCGCGCCGTCAGACGCCGCCCACGTTGTTCACCGTGCGGCGACGATGCCGCGCCGGTCCTGGCGAGTTTACCCGCTCCTTCGCGTGAATGTGTTCGATTTCGAAATCTCAGTTTCGCGATATGGATAACGGATGCCCGTGCATCCGCTCCCGAGGCGCGTCAGGACGCGCGCCCCGCGAAGAGGCGACGCCACCAGCCCTCTCGTGGGCCGCGTTCGTCGGGCACGTAGAAGTCCGGATCGGCTCCGTTCCACGCGAACGCCTCGGGCTCCGCCGGCGACTCTGCTCGTTCGGCCAAGGTCATTCTCATCACTCCTTACTCACGCACTCGTTCTGTTTGCTCACTCGTTCTGGTTACTCACTGGTTCTGCGTTGTTGTCGCTCCACCGATTCCGTCGACATGACAGATCGCGCTCTCCTGCCGGGAACATGCCGTTCTGTCCTGTTCTGGGTCGGATGTCATGTTGGCGGCCCCCGCACAGCGAACGCACTGCTGGATGCCCGGCGGCTTACGCCTCCCCGCGCCTCAGCAGCCGCCCCCGCGGCGTCTCGCCGTCGATCTCCTCGCCCCGCAGGTAGACGGTGCGCACGACGCCGGTGAGGGTCTTGCCCTCGTAGGCCGACACGGGGTTCTTGTGCCGCAGCCGGCCGAGTTCGACGGTGAACGGCTCCTCGGGGGCGAACACCGCGAAGTCCGCGTCGTAGCCGACCTCGAGCCGCCCCTTTCGCTGCAGTCCGGCGACCCGGGCGGGCGAGGCGGACATCCACTCCACCACCTGCTGCAGCGGGATGCCGCGCCGCGTCGCCTCGGTCCAGACCAGTGACAGGCCCAGCTGCAGCGACGAGATGCCGCCCCACGCCGTTCCGAAGTCTCCGTCGGCGGGCTGCTTGAGGTCGACGGTCGCGGGCGAGTGGTCCGAGACGATGCAGTCGATCGTGCCGTCGAGAAGGCCCTGCCACAGCCGTTCGCGGTTGCCCTCCTCGCGGATGGGCGGGCAGCACTTGAACGCCGTCGCGCCGTCGGGCACGGACTCGGCCGTCAGCGTGAGGTAGTGCGGGCACGTCTCGACGGTGAGCCGCACGCCGCGGTCGCGTGCCTCGCGGATCTCGCCGAGCGCCTCGGCCGACGACAGGTGCAGGATGTGCGCACGCGCGCCGGTGCGCTCCGCCCGTTCGATCACCTCGGCGATCCCGACGTCCTCGGCCTCGTGCGGTCGCGACGCCAGGAAGTCGCTGTAGTGCGGACCGCGCGGATCGGGCGCCGCCTCGATCTCGTGCGCATCCTCGGCGTGCACGATGAGCAGCGAGTCGAAGCCGGCCAGCTCGCGCATGTCGGTCTCGATCTCGTCGAGGCCGAGCGGCGGGAACTCGTCCACGCCGCTGGGCAGCAGGAAGCACTTGAACCCGAACACGCCCTCCTCGTGCAGCGGGCGCAGCTGGGCCGTGTTGCCGGGGATCGCCCCGCCCCAGAAGCCCACGTCCACGTGCGCCTGCGGCGCGGCGACGCGGCGCTTCACCTCGAGTGCGTCGACGGTAACGGTCGGCGGGATGCTGTTCAGCGGCATGTCCACGATCGTGGTCACGCCTCCCGCTGCGGCCGCCCGGGTGGCCGACGCGAAGCCCTCCCATTCGGTACGGCCCGGCTCGTTCACGTGCACGTGCGAGTCGACAAGACCGGGCAGCAACACCTCGTCGGCATCGAGCTCGATCACGCGCTCGCCATCGAGCAGCGCGCCCTGCGCCTCGATGGCGGCGATCCGTCCGGCTCGCACGCCGACCTCGCCGGCGCGCACGCCGTCGTCGCGCAGCAGGTTGCCGCGGATGACGAGGTCGAAGGTGGTCGAAGAAGGGGTCGACATCGGTCTCCTTGAAGTTCAGTTGCTCGCTGAGATCAGTGTGTGCGTCGAATCGCGGATGCCCGCACCCACCATCTCGAGAAGCGCAGCGGCGTCACGCATGCTCACCGCGGCATCCGGCTCGATCGCGCTCAGAGGATACGTCGCCGCGAATCCCGCCGCGGCGAGCTGCTCGGGCGTGAGCGTCGTGCGCCCGCACACGGCCACGACGGGCACGCCGGCGCGGTGTGCCGCCCCGGCGACGCCGACGGGCGCCTTGCCGCCGAGGCTCTGCTCGTCGAGGCTGCCCTCGCCGGTGATCACGAGGTCCGCCTGCGCGATGTGCTCGTCCAGACGGGTGAGCCGTTGCACGACCTCGACGCCGGGCTCCACGCGTGCACCGAGCAGGCGTGCCGCGTAGCTGACGCCGCCTGCCGCTCCGGAGCCCGCCTCGGCGGCGAGCGCCGCGGCATCCTCTCGCACGTCCCCCAGCACCTGCACGAACCGGCGCAGCGACGCCTCGAGCACGACGACCTGCCCGGGCGAGGCGCCCTTCTGCGGCGCGAACACGGCGGCGGTGCCGCGTTCGCCCAGCAGTGGATTGTCGACGTCGGTGGCCAGCACGAGGTCGACGCCGGCCAGGCGCGCGTCGAGCCTGGAGAGGTCGATCGCCGAGAGCGCGTAGAGCGCCGCTCCCCCGTCGGCGATCGGCTCGCCGTGCTCGTCGAGCAGCTCGGCGCCCAGCGCGGCGAGCACGCCGGCTCCGCCGTCGGTGCACGCGCTGCCGCCGACGCCCAGATAGATCGTGCGTGCTGCGGCGTCGAGGGCTGCCCTGATCAGGTCGCCGGTCCCCCGGCTCGTGGCGGCGAGCGGCTGCGGTGCGCCCGGCAGCAGCGCCAGCCCGCTTGCCGCAGCCATCTCGATGACGGCACAGTCGCCAGCTACCGCGAAGGCCGCTTCGACGGGTCGCCCCGTGGGACCGGTCACGATCGCGACGCGACGCTCGAAGCCGGCGGCCAGCGCGGCATCCACGGTCCCCTCGCCGCCGTCTGCGACGGGCACGATGTCGATCTCGACGTCGTCGCCCGCCAGCCCCGCGGCGAGCGCGTCGGCCGCGTCGGGGCCGGAGAGCGACCCCTTGAACTTGTCGACGGCGATCAGGATGCGCATGGCTGGACTCAAACGGTCAGCGGCTGCGGCGCGGCCAGCGGGTGCAGCGCGGTCGGCGCGTCCTCCGGGGTCACCGCGAGCTCTTCGAACTCGTTGATGTTGTCGAGCTCGGTGCCCATCGAGATGTTCGTCACACGCTCCAGGATGACCTCGACCACGACCGGCACGCGGTGCTCCTCGGCGAGCGAGGATGCCTGCGCGAACGCCGCACCCAGGGCATCCGGGTCAGTGACGCGCACGGCCTTGCAACCCAGGCCCTCTGCGACCGCGACGTGGTCGACTCCGTAGCCGTTGCCGTCCGGGTAGTTCACGTTCTCGAACGCGAGGGAGACCTCGTAGTCCATGCCGAAGCCGCGCTGCGACTGGCGGATGAGCCCCAGGTAGGAGTTGTTCACGACGACGTGCACGTACGGCAGGTTGTGCTGCGCGCCCACCGCGAGCTCCTCGATCATGAACTGGAAGTCGTAGTCGCCCGACAGCGCCACGACCCGCTCGCCGGGCTTGCCGCGCACGACGCCGAGCGCCGCGGGCACGGTCCAGCCGAGCGGTCCGGCCTGGCCGGCGTTGATCCACTTGCGCGCGCCGTACACGTGCAGCATCTGCGCGCCGGCGATCTGGGAGAGCCCGATCGTGGAGACGTAGGTGGTGTCGCGGCCGAAGGCCCGGTTCATCTCCTCGTACACGCGCTGCGGCTTGATCGGGATGTTGTCGAAGTGGGTCTTGCGCTGCCCGGTGGCGCGGCGCTCGAAGCACTCGCGCGCCCAGTCCGCGTAATCCGGAACCCGACCGGCGTCCACGCGCTCCCTGGCGACCTCGATCAGCCGGGTCAGCGCCGCCTTCGCGTCGGAGACGACGCCGAAGTCGGGGGCGAACACGCGACCGATCTGCGTCGGCTCGATGTCGATGTGCACGAACGTGCGGCCCGCGCGGTAGACATCCAGCCCGCCGGTGTGGCGGTTCGCCCACCGGTTGCCGATGCCGAGCACGAAGTCCGAGGCGAGGAACGTCTCGTTCGCGTACCGGTGCGACGTCTGGATGCCGACCATGCCCGCCCACAGCGGGTGGTCATCCGGAATCGCACCCCAGCCCATCAGCGTCGGGATGACCGGCGTGCCGAGCAGCTCAGCCAGCTCGACGAGCTCGTCGGCGGCATCCGCGTTGATGATGCCGCCGCCGGCGACGATGACCGGATGCTCGCTGGCGGCCAGCAGGTCGAGGATCTTCTCGGCCTGGCGGCGGGATGCCTGCGGCACGGCCACCGGCAGCGGCTCGTAGGAGTCGATGTCGAACTCGATCTCGGCCATCTGCACATCGAACGGCAGGTCGATCAGCACGGGACCGGGGCGCCCGGTGCGCATCAGCTGGAACGCCTTCTGGAATGCGCCGGGCACCTGCGCGGGCTCCAGCACGGTCATGGCCATCTTGGTCACGGGCGCCGCGATCGACTGGATGTCGACGGCCTGGAAGTCCTCCTTGTGCAGCTTCGACACGGCCGCTTGGCCGGTGATGCAGAGGATCGGGATGCTGTCGGCCCATGACGCGTAGAGCCCGGTGATCATGTCCGTGCCGGCCGGGCCGGACGTGCCGAGGCAGACGCCGATGTTGCCTGCTGCGGCGCGGGAGTACCCGTCTGCCATGTGCGAGGCGCCCTCGACGTGGCGTGCGAGGGTGTGCCGGATGCCGCCGTGGGCGCGCATTGCGGAGTAGAGGGGGTTGATGGCGGCGCCCGGCAGGCCGAAGGCCTCGGTGGCGCCCTCCTTCTCGAGGATCAGGACGACCGCGTCGACGGTGCGCATGGTGGTCATGGTTGCTCTCTTTTCAAGATGTGGGGATGTGCGGATGTCAGTCGCGGCCCGAGCTGCGCGCGACGCGGGTGAAGAGACCCGAGTGGTCGAGGCCGCCGTCGCCCTCGGCGACGATGTTGCCGACGAGCTGGGCGACCGCAGAGCCGAGCGGGATGGCGACGTTCTTGGCGCGTGCAGCCGCTGTCACGATGCCCAGGTCCTTGTGGTGGAGCGCCAGGCGGAAGCCGGGGGCGAAGTCGCGGTCGAGCATCTTCTGCCCTTTCTGCTCGAGCACCTTGGAGCCGGCGAGGCCGCCGCCGAGCACCTTGAGTCCGGCCTCGGTATCGACGCCGTATGCCTCGAGAAACACGATCGCCTCGGCGAGCGCCTCGATGTTCGCCGCGACGATCAGCTGGTTGGCGGCCTTCACGGTCTGCCCGGACCCGGAGGGACCGACGTGCACGATGGTCCGGCCGATCGCGTTCAGCACCGGCTCCGCCGCCTCGAAGTCCGCCTTGGCGCCGCCGACCATGATCGACAGCACGCCGTCGATCGCGCCCTGCTCGCCGCCGGACACCGGGGCATCCAGGGGGCGAAGGCCCGCCGCACGGGCGGCATCCGCCAGCTCGACGGCGACGTCGGGTCGGATGGTGCTGTTGTCGATCCACAGCGCGCCGGCCCGGGCGTTGGCGAAGACGCCGTCGTCGCCCGTGACGACCGCCTCGACGTCGGGCGAGTCCGGCACCATCGTGATGATCATGTCGGCGTCCTTCACCGCCTCGGCGACGCTGGAGGCGCCGTTGCCTCCAGCGGCGACGAGCGCGTCGACCTTGTCCTGGCTGCGGTTGTATCCCGTGACGGTGTGCCCGGCCTTGACCAGGTTGACGGCCATGGGCAGGCCCATGATGCCGAGTCCGATGACGGTGACGTTGCTCACTGCTTCACTCCTTCGTGGTTTCCCGCCGGCCCCGTAGCCGCCCGTAGCGCGGCGTATCGAAACCAGCCGGTGCTGACTTTCGACCTATTGGGCCGCGGCGGATGCCCCGACCCACGCGAACGGGTCGGGCTGGGTCGCCTTGTACTCGAGTCCGATGTAGCCGTCGTATCCGCATGCCCGCGCGTCGTCGATCCAGCGGCTCAGCGGCAGCTCGCCGGTGCCGGGCTCGCCGCGGCCGGGCGCGTCGGCGATCTGGATGTGCCCGAACCCGGCGCCGTGCGCGGCGATGACGGCGTCCACGTCGTCGCCGTTCACGGCGAGGTGGTAGAAGTCGGCGAGCAGGCGGATGTTGTCGACGCCGTGCTCGGCGCGCACCCGCTCGATCACCGCGACAGCGTCGGCGGCGGTCTTGAGCGGATACGACGGGGTGCCGCTGACCGGCTCGAGCAGCACGATGCCGCCGATGCGGGCGACCGCCTCCGCCGCGATGGCCAGGTTCTCTACGGCCAAGGCATCCTGCTCGGCCGGGTCTGCGCCCTCGAGGCGGTTGCCGTACAGCGCGTTGAAGGCTTTGGTGCCGAGCCGCTCGCCGATCTGCACGACGACCTCGACGTTGTCGCGGAACTCGTTCTCGCGGCCGATCCACGACACGAGTCCGCGGTCGCCGCCCGGCATGTCCCCGGCGAAGAAGTTCAGCCCGCTCAGCTGCACGCCGGCCGCCTCGATCGCGCCGGTGAACGCGTCGAGCTCGCTCTGCTCGGGCACGGCGGTGGCGAACGGCCACCAGAACTCGACGGCGTCGAAGCCGGCCTGCTTGGCGGCGGCCGCACGCTCGAGTAGCGGCAGGTCCGTCAGAAGGATCGAGCAGTTGACCGTGTAGCTCATGGTTGCTCCTTGAATGCGATGCCTGTCGTTCTCCCGACTTTTCACGATCCGGAAGAAAAGTTCTGTTATCCGAAATCATAAGCCGAACCGCCGCAGCCGTCAAGCTGCCCGGGCTGAGACGACGAGGGCCGCGCCCCGGATGCCCGGAGCGCGGCCCTCGCGTCGCGCACGTCAGCGCGTGGTGAGCTTCACCTGCCGGTTGATGTCCTTGTACAGCAGGTACCGGAAGTCATCGGGACCGCCGGCGTAGCAGGCCTGCGGGCAGAAGGCGCGAAGCAGCAGGTAGTCGCCGGCCTCGACCTCGACCCAGTCGTCGTTGAGGCGGTAGACCGCCTTGCCCTGCAGCACGAACAGGCCGTGCTCCATGATGTGCGTCTCGGCGAACGGGATCGATCCGCCCGGCTTGAAAGTGACGATGTTCACCTGCATGTCGTTGGCCATGTCGCTCGCGTCGGAGAACCGCGTGGTCGCCCACACGTCATCCGTGTCGGGCATGGAGACCGGCTCCACGTCCTGGTCGCGCGTGACGAAGGATGCCGGCGCCGCCACACCATCGACGTACTCGTACGCCTTGCGGATCCAGTGGAAGCTCGTGAACTCCGACCCCTCGTTCGCCAGCGACCACTCGGCATCCGGCGCGATGAAGGCGTAGCCGCCCTCGCCGAGCACGTGCCGCTCGCCCTCGAGCGTCAGAGTCAACTCGCCCGCCGTCACGAACAGCACGCTCTCGACACCGGCCTCGGCCTCGGGCTGGGCAGCGGCGCCACCTGGCCCGATCTCGACGATCAACTGCGAGAACGTCATCGCCGAGCTCGGCGTGGGCCGCGCGAGAATCCAGGCACGCGTCTGCGTGAACCCGGGCAGGCTGCTCGTGACGATGTCGCGCAGCACGCCCTTCGGGATGACCGTGTACGCGAGCTTGACGACGGCGCGGTCGGTGAGCAGCGCGCTCTGCGGCGGTAGTCCACCCTGGGGCGTGTAGTACGTGCGGGCGGTGCTCATGACGTCTCCTCGATGCTGGCGAGCTTTGGATGCGCGAGACGGGTCAGCTCTGCGGGCGTCGCGCCCGCGGGATCCTCGACCTCGGCGGGTGTGACGGCGCCGCACTCGAGACCGCGCACGACGTAGCGGGCGAGCGCCCTGGCCGTGGCGGGCTCGTCCATGATCGCGGCGTCCGTGCCGTGCAGGTAGTTGTTCAGCCGCCGGGTCGCGGCCTCCAGCCCCTCCCGGTAGAACGCGTACGTGGCGAGGAACCGCGTCGGCAGCTGGGCCGCATGCAGGTCCCAGCCCTGGAAGAACCCGTGCTCGAGCGACCGGCGTACGAGCCGTGCGTGCAGCCGCCAGGCATCCATCACGTGCTCAGGATCGCCGACCGGGATGACGTTGGTCGAGCCGTCCGAGAGGCGCACGCCGGTCTCCGCTGCTGCCACCTGCATCACGTGCTTGGCGAAGTCGGCGGCGGGATGCTCCATCGACTGGTACGCGGCGGCGATCTGCAGCGACGCGCTGTAGTCGTACGTGCCGTAGTGCAGCGCAGACACCCGGCCATAAGCAGAGTGCAGGAGCGTCGCGACCGGCACGGTGCCGTCCGCAGCGATGATGAGCTGCGGCGTCTCCATCTGCACCTCGAAGCGCAGCCGCCCGTCCGCCAGGCCGAGCTTGCGCTCGAGCCGCTCGCAGACGTCGGCCATGGCCTCCACCTGGGCGACGGTCGTCACCTTCGGCAGGGTCAGCACGAGCCCGGCCGGCAGCTC
>NZ_JBQCIE010000002.1:0-4270 GCF_051954055.1 Humibacter sp.
AGCGACGCTTGAAAAGTAGGCCACCCAGACAGATTGGATGGGTGATCTCCTTGGAGGATTGGGCGTTGATCAGGCGGCTGGTCGCGGAAGGTGTTCCGCAGCGCCAGGTCGCACGAGAGCTGGGCATCGCACGGAAGACGGTGGCGGCAGCGGTGGCGTCTGAGCGGCCGCCGAAGTACGAGCGCACGGCGGGGCCGACGTCGTTCACGCCGTTCGAGGCGCGGGTGCGGGCACTGCTTGCGGAGCACCCGGAGATGCCGGCCACGGTGATCGCCGAGCGGGTGGAGTGGTCGGGCTCGATCACCTGGTTCCGTCAGAACGTGCAGCGGCTGCGGCCCGAGCACCGGCCGGTCGATCCAGCGGATCGGCTTTCGTGGGCGCCGGGCGATGCGGCGCAGTGCGATCTGTGGTTCCCGCCGCAGCGCATCCCATTGGAGGACGGGTCGGCGGCGCTGCTGCCGGTGCTGGTGATCGTCGCGGCGCACTCGCGGTTCCTCACTGCGCGGATGATCCCGTCGCGTAAGACCGAGGACCTGCTGCTGGGGTCGTGGGAGCTGATCAGGCAGCTGGGCCGGGTGCCGCGCCGGCTGATCTGGGACAACGAGTCCGGCATCGGGCAGCGCGGGCGCCTGGCGGATGGGGTCTCCTCGTTCGCCGGGACGCTGGCTGCGAAGATCGTGCAGCTGAAGCCCTACGATCCGGAGTCCAAGGGCATCGTGGAGCGGCACAACGGGTTCTTCGAGACCTCGTTCATGCCCGGCCGCACGTTCGCTTCGCCGCAGGATTTCAACGCGCAGCTGGCCGAGTGGCTCGAGAAGGCGAACGCGCGACTGGTGCGCACCATAAAGGCACGGCCGGTGGATCTGATCGAGCACGACCGGACAAGGATGCTGCCGCTGCCGCCGATCCCTTTGCAGCTCGGCTGGAGGGAGCGGGTGAGGCTGGGCCGGGACTACTACGTGCGCCTGGACTCCAGCGACTACTCGGTCGATCCGCACGCGATCGGGCGGATGGTCGATGTGGCAGCTGATCTCGAACGCGTGCGGGTGCGGCTCGAGGGTCGGATCATCGCCGATCACGCCCGAGTGTGGGCGCGCGGGATGACGATCGCCGATCCGGCGCATGTGGAGACCGCGAAGCTCCTGCGCACGCAGTTCCAGCAGCCCAAGCCCGCGCCCGGCGATGACCTCGCCCGGGATCTGGCCGACTACGACCGGGCCTTCGGGCTCACCGGCGAGGTGGCCTGATGAGCGGCAAGCCGACCGAGGCGATCAAGCAGATCACATACCTCTCCGCGGCGCTGAAAGCACCCCGGATCACCGAGGCCGCCTCCCGGCTGGCCGACCAGGCCCGCGATGCCAGCTGGTCGTTCGAGGACTACCTCGCCGCGGTCCTCGAGCGGGAAGTCTCCGCCCGCAACGCCTCCGGCGCCGAGCTGCGCATCCGCGCTGCCGCCTTCCCTGCCCGCAAGACGCTCGAGGACTTCGACTGGGACGCCCAGCCCGCAAGCCGCCAGCAAGTCGCAGCCCTCGCCTCCGGCGGGTTCCTCACCGAAGCGCGCAACGTCGTGCTCCTCGGGCCGCCCGGAACCGGCAAGACCCACCTGGCCACCGGCCTCGGGATCGTCGCAGCCCGGCACGGGCACCGGGTCCTGTTCGCTACCGCCACCGACTGGGTCACACGGCTCACAGATGCGCACCGGCAGGGCCGGCTCCCGCAAGAGCTCGCCCGGCTGAAGCGCTACGGGCTGATCATCGTGGACGAGGTCGGCTATCTGCCCTTCGAGCAGGACGCCGCGAACCTGTTCTTCCAGCTGGTCTCATCCCGCTACGAGCACGCCTCGCTGATCCTCACCTCGAACCTGCCGTTCTCCGGCTGGGGAGGCGTGTTCGGCGACCAAGCCGTAGCCGCCGCGATGATCGACCGCATCGTGCACCACGCCGACGTCCTGACTCTGAAGGGCGCCAGCTACCGGCTGCGCGGACGCGGGATCGACAGTCTCCCGAGCATCAAAACCCAAGACACGGCAGACTGAACACGACGAATCAGTGGCCTACTTTTCGACCGTCACATCGGCCTACTTTTCAGACGTCGTCGACAACCCCTCCACTCCCTTCGCTCTCTCCGCCGGAAGGCAATCAAAAACGATCGGCAATCGATCAAGGGGAGAGGGAGTAATGAGAGCGGAATTGGTGGACTTGGTCACGAAGGAGGGCACCCGCACGGTGGTGCTGCTCTCCACCGACCTACAGGTCCTCACAAGCGAAGAGAAGGCCAGAGGCGTGGAGCTTGCGCTCTGGCTGGTCGACGAGGGGTGGACCCTCACGACGACGACGAACTCGCCGCTGGCCGAGGTCGTTCGGCGTGGAGCGAAGGCGTTGTGTGGCACCTCCGTCAACCTGCCCGACGACGCGGCTGCGGGAGTCACGGCGACGAGGCGTCGGCTCCCGCCAACGTCTCGTTTCCTTGGGGCGCTGTCATGAGCGCGAGGACCGCAGAGCCGAACGAGCGGCCGTTCACGACAGTGGCGATGGATCACAACACGGCTGCGGAGGCCCTCGGGCTAAGCCCCACTCGGCTGCGTCAGCATGTGCGCCTGGGTGACGTGACGCCGCACTTCTCTGGAACGAAGCCGCTGTATTTGGTGTCGGAGCTGGAGCGGTTCGTTGAAACGTTACCGACGAGGCCGGAGCACCTGCCGCATCCGTGAATGCTCGGGCCGAGCTGCCGGCGGGCTCAACGCAATGCCCGGGTCTGCCGGTAGCTTGCCCCTAGCTCCGAAGCCATTCCGCGAGGGCGTCGACGGCGCGGCGGCCTTCGGTGGTAAGAGCGTGCCGGTAGGGATCGGATGCTTGCTCGGAGTTGTGGCCGCTGACTCCGGCGTACGCGGCGTGCGGGATGCCAGCATGCTCAGACAAGGTCGTGTAGGAGTGCCGCAGCCAGTGCGTGCTCGCGTCGGGCCGGTCAATTCCTGCCCGCAACAGTGCCGCCCGTAGTGCTGCGTTGTCCTCGGAGTTCGTGATCGGCACACCGTCGGGTCGATGCCACACCAGACCGTGAGGGTTCGTGCCGTCAGTGGCAAGATGTGCCCGGAGCTGGTCGACTACTTCAGGCCGTAGCGGGACTTCGCGGGCGATGTGGTTTTTCGGCCGTACCAAGACGTGCCGGCCCTGCAACCGTATGAACTCCAAATCGGCGGCAAGGTCGAACTCCCGTAGCGGGCAGGTGCCCGCGCTCTTGCGACCACACGGGTACGCGAGACGGCCCTTCTCGTCCCTTCTTCCCGTTGGGGTACCGCATCCATGTCGGAACACTGCATCGGTGCGTTCCCAGCTCACCCACGCGCAAGCCTTTTCGAAGTCCAGCTCTTCGATCCGTAATCCGAGCGCTTCTCCAGAGCGCATCCCGGTGAGCAGGCTCAATGTCCACCGCGGATCCTCTAGCTCGAGCAGGGCCCGGGCTTCTTCGCGAGTCAGGGATCCTCTCGCTTTGCCCGCCTTGGTCCGCTTCGGCGGCACCAGCGACGCGACGTTCTCGCTGATCATCCGCTCCCTGCGGCACCACTCCAAGACGGACACCGCCACTCGGTGCGCTGCCGCGACATTCGCGTCGCCGCCACCGCGGGCACGGATCGTCGCATGCATCCGCCGGATATCCCCCGGCGTAAGGTCCGCGGTGACCTTTCGTCCGAGAGCAGGGTTCACGTTCATCCGCAATTGCGAGCGATAGTTGCTGAACGTCTTCGGCCGGCTGGATTGGGCGACTTCCTCCAGCCATGCCGCGGCGGCGTCCTCGAACCGAGTTGCCCGGTCCAGTACCCGGCCCAGGCTGTCTCGCTCCCGCTTCATCCGTGCGAGCTTTGCTTGCACTTCCGACTTCGTCTTCCCCTGCACCGCACGCTGCTTGCGCCGGCCATCCTCGGTAAATCCGACGTCGATCACGCCCCGCCACACGGGGCGCCCCTGATGCGTCGTCTCGTACAACGCCCCGTCACCATGCGAACGCGATTTGGGCACGAGTAGAGAGTCTCACATCTATACACATTGGTATACACATCACTGTGTCGCGGTGTGTCGGGTGGATACTAAGAACCCATGACTTCATGGGGAAGTACGAAGCTATTGAGAACCCAGAAATCCTACTTTCGCCAATTTGCAAGCAGGAAGTCAGGAGTTCGATTCTCCTAGGCTCCACACCTGTAGTCGTTCATGCAGCTTCCGCCACAACGGTTCGTGCAACCCCTGTCCGACGGGGCGGTCGACGTGTCGAC
>NZ_JBQCIE010000003.1:0-27785 GCF_051954055.1 Humibacter sp.
CGCGCGAGCGCCTCGGGCTTCTCCACGGCCAGCTGCTCGATCTCCATGCCGCCCTCGACGCTGGCCAGCGACAGGTACGAGCGGTTGGCCCGGTCGAGCAGCACCGAGAAGTAGAACTCGCGGGCGATGTTCGCACCGCCGGCCACCATGACGCGGCGCACGATGTGCCCCTTGATGTCGAGGCCGAGGATCGCCTCTGCCGCGGCCTCAGCGTCGTCGGGGGTCTTCGCCACCTTGACGCCGCCGGCCTTGCCGCGTCCACCGGTCTTGACCTGCGCTTTGACGACGGTCACGCCGCCCAGCTTCTCGGCTGCCGCGCGCACCTCTTCCGGCGTGTCGGCGACGATACCCGGCAGTACCGGGACCCCGTATTTCTCGAACAGGTCACGTGCCTGGTACTCGTAAAGATCCACTGCTTCCCAATCCGTGTGCGAGTGAAATGGCGATCGGTGCGGGCCGGATGCTCGTGCGGCGCTGTGTCGGCGACTTTCGGTCGGTGACGTCGTGTCGTTGACTTCGGTCGGCGATACAGGTCGACGAGGACGGCTGATGGGCACTTCAGTCAGATAGCTCGACGCCGAGATAAATTGCCACCGACAGCCTACCCGAGCGCCATGATGGTTCTCGCCGGGCGTCCAGGGCGCTGTCCGGGCATCCGGATACCCTTGCCGCATGCCGCAGCGACCGCCGGAGCAGCAACCGCGGAGTCCGCGATCGCCAGGACGACGGTCGGAGCCGACGGGGATCGCGGATGTCGGTGGCGAGTGGATCATGCTCGCCGGCGGCGGCTGCGCCATCCTTCTGCAGCTCGCGCATCCGTCGGTCGGACGAGGGGTGGCCGAGCACAGCGACTTCGCGTCGCGGCCCTACGACCGGCTGATCGGCACACTCACGTATGTGACTGCGGTGGCCTGTGGCACGGAGGACGACATCCGGGCTGTGCATCGCGCCGTAGGCAGGGCGCACGCACCCGTGCACGGAGCGGCCGACTCCGAGACGCCCGCGTATTCGGCGTTCGACCCCGATCTGCAGCTGTGGGTCACCGCGACGTTGTACTGGACGGCGGTGCGGGTGCACGAGCGGGTCTTCGGGCCGCTCGATCAGGCATCCGCCGACCGGTTCTATCGCGAGTTCGCGGCCGTCGGCACCTCGCTGCAGCTGCCTCCTGAGGCGTGGCCGGCGAGCCGGGTCGCGTTCGAGGAGTACTGGAACGACGCCGTAGAGCACCTCGCGGTTCTGCCCGCAGCCCGCACCGTCAGCCGCGAACTGCTGCGCGCCGAGCATGCCCCGATCTGGATGCGGCTCATCATGCCGTGGGCGCGGCTCGCGACCGTCGCACTTCTGCCAGAGCGGCTGCGGGGACAGTACGGTCTGGTGCTCACCGAGCGCAACCGGCGCAGGTACGAACGGATGATGTCGCTCACCGCCGCGATCTACCCACGCCTGCCGCTTCGCGTGAGGCACCTCGTGCGCGACCGCCTCCTGCGCCGCCTGCGCTCCGGTTCCGCGGGCTGACCTCATCGACCGGGCCGCCTTCCCTCCCCTATGCTGTGGCCGACGGGACGGGGCGCCGGCGTGGCGCCGGAGGGAAAGGCGTTCGGTGTCCTCCTACTACGACTGCTTCATCTCTGGCGATCACGAGGCGGCGAAACACCTGGTGGCGAGCGCACTGAACTCGCAGGGCTTCATCGTCGAGGTGCAACCGGACGGCAACTGGTTCGCCCGACGCGGCAACATGACGACGACGATGTTCGCCGGAGCTCTCGCGGGCGACGACTTCCAGATCACGTTCGGCGTGCAGTTCTTCGTGGATGCCGCGGGTCAGCTCGTTGCGCGCCTCGACAAGAACCTCGCGATCGGGTTCTTCAAGGGCGGTGTCTGGGGCCTGAACAAGATCGACAACGCCTTCGGTCAGACGGCGACGGCGCTCTACAACACGCTGCTGTCTGCAGGAGTGCTCACCAACACCGTCGAGGGCTAACCGGACTCGACCTCACGCGGCGCGCGAGTGGCTCTCCGCGTACGCGAGCGCCTCCGCCTCACGCTCGTCGGCGCACCCGGCGCACAGCCAGAGCGTGACACCGTCGTCGCCACGCGCCTCGAGGAAGGCGTACTCCGCGCAGTCCGCGCAGCGGTGGGTGGCCAGCAGCAGGTCGAGGTCGTCGTCTGCCGCCGCGTTCTCGATGATGAACTGCTCGTCTCGGGTCATGTCTCCATGGTGCGACGAGCCTCCGACATGCGATTGAGACTTGCCGGAGAATGCTGGCATTCTCCGGCAAGTCGATTGAGCATGTTGAGCGGCGAAGCCGCGATCACAAACTCCGTCGCACCGGTCGGCGTGCAGCCAGGTACGCGCAACTGTCGGTAGCCCGCGATAGACCGGAACTCATGACCGAAGGAGTTCAGAACTGGATGGACGGCTACGTGCGCGCGTGGGAGTCCAACGCGCCCGACGACATTCGTGCCCTGTTCACCGAGGAGGCGGTGTACTACACCGCACCGTTCCGAGAACCGTGGCGCGGCGTCGACGACATAGTGACGAAGTGGCTCGAACGCAAGGACGAACCAGGCGACGCATCCTTCACCTGGCATCAGGTGGGTGAGGACGGCGACCGCGTCTTCATCCAGGGCAAGACCGTCTACTCCGACACCACGTTCAGCAACCTGTGGATGCTCGACTTCGCCGCAGACGGACGGGTCGCGTCGTTCACCGAGTGGTGGATGGACCAGTCGGCGTAGCCGAGGCGATCGCCTCGCGCAGCATCCCGTCGTGCTCGTTCAGCAGCCGAACCGCGTCGTCGCCGCCGAGCCCCGTGACGACCACCAGGATGGCCGCCTTCACCCAGCCGTCGACGGCGGCGAGCGCGCGAGCGGCAGTGACGGCATCCGTGTGCGTGGCGAGCATGACAATGCGTTCGGACCGCGCACGCAGCTTCTCGTTCGTGGCGCGCACGTCGACCATGAGGTTGCCGTAGACCTTGCCGAGACGCACCATCGTGAGCGTCGAGATCGTGTTGAGCACCATCTTCTGCGCAGTGGCGGCCTTGAGCCTGGTCGATCCGGTGACCACCTCGGGTCCGACGACTGTCTCGATGGCGACGTCGGATGCCTCACCGATCGCGGAGCCCGCATTGCATGCGAACCCGACGGTGGCGGCTCCCAGCTCCCGTGCTCTGAGCAACGCGCCGAGTACATACGGGGTCCGGCCTGAAGCGGAGATGCCGACGACGGTGTCGTGCCGGCCGACGCGGAGTTCGTCGACGGCGGCGGCGCCCGCCACGTCGTCGTCTTCGGCGTTCTCCACCGCTGTGCGAATCGCGGTCTCGCCGCCCGCGATCACGCCGACGACGCGCGACGGGTCCATGCCGTACGTCGGCGGGATCTCGCTCGCGTCCAGTATGCCCAGCCGGCCCGGTGTGCCGGCGCCGACGTAGATCAGGCGGCCGCCCGCCCTCATGCCGTCCACCACGAGCGTGACGGCGGCCGCGAGCTGCGGCGCACACGCGGCGACGGCATCCGCCACCGTGGCGTTCTGCTCGCACATCACGGCGATCTGCTCGTCGAGCGGCAACCGGTCGAGCTCGCGCGTCGCCTCGTTGACGGCCTCGGTGGCGAACGAGTTCAGCCGTTCGCGCAGCTCACCGCGGTCATCCGAGTCCGGCGCGCTCGTAGTGTCTGTCATGCCTACACCGTACGAGACTTCGGGGTTCGTCCCGTCCTCCACAGGCAAGTCCTCGTCCGGGTTGTGCACGTCGAGCCGTTCGCACCGGCAACGCCTGTCGCGAACCTGCGAGCGTTCCTGGCATGACGAGCATCCATCACGACCACGCACATCCTCATCGCCGCCGACGCTCCGCATTGGTGTCGCTGCTGGTGGTGGTCATCGCGCTGGCGGGCGCTCTGCTGCTCCCCTCACCCGCCCACGCCGTCGCCGGAACGGGAACCGGTGTCGGCTTCATGTCATCGGATGGCTGGTGGATCGGATCCTGGTCATTGGCCGACGGCTCACGCGGGTTTTGCATCGATCTCGGCGGCCGTGCACCGACCGGTCACGAGCTCGAGCCGACGGATGCCGCGTCACTGGGGCGCTTCTCCGACGACGACCGCGCTCGTCTGGCGTACATCTCGCGCACGTGGGCGGGCACGGAGGATCCGCTGACTGCTGCCGCGGCGCAATTGGCGACCTGGACGATCACGGGTCTGAACGGGCACGCTCTTGAATCGCTCGCCGCGAGGGCGGGTGCTCGGGCCGGCGAGGTGTTGCAGCGATCGAGCGCCATGCTCGCGGAGCTCGGCGGGCCATCCGGCGCTTCGCGTTCGGTTGCCGCGAGGCTCGCCATCGACCGGGACGACTCTGGGGCGAGCACGCTCGTGGCAGCGCTCGATGTCGACTACCTGTCGGGGTCGGGGACCGCGCCGCCGGATGCCTTCGACGGTGTCGCGACGGTGCAGGGCGCCGTGTTCGCCGATGGATCGCACGAGCATCGGGTGCGCAACGGCGTCTCCTACCCGCTGACCCCGGAAGACGGAGCCGCTGTCGTGGAGCTGAAGGCATCCGTCACGTTCGCGGATCTGCCATTCGGGGCCGCGGCAACGGTCGCCCACGCCGAGCCGGGAGTGCAGAGCGTGCTCACGGCATCGCCCGGCCGTGCCTCCGCGCAGGCGGAGGTCTCGATGCAGCGGCCGTCATCGCTTCCCTTCCAGCCCGTCGTCGCGACGAAGGCCAGCGACACGGTGGCCGTGACGGGTGCGACGGTGCACGACGTGCTGCAGGTGGGCGTGGGGACCGGCCACGGCGTTGCGTCCGAATGGGGCGTGTACGGCGACGACGGTGGGCCGTACACGCCGATCCCGATCGTGGTGCGAAGCCGGTTGCTGGGCCCGTTCGGTTCGCCGTCGGTCGCATCCGACCAGGCGCCGGCCGATGCACCGGTCGTCTGCGAGGTGACGACGACGATCGACCACGGGCCGGGCGAATACTCGACTCCGCCGTGCACCCTTCCGAACGCCGGGTACTTCGTCTGGGTCGAGACGATCTCGCCCGATGACACGGCACCCGAGCAGGGACGCTCGCGCGTCCGGTCATGGACGTCCCGCTTCGGTGAGGCATCGGAGACCGTCCTGGTGAGCGCGCCCCCCGCTCACCCCTCGGCTCCCGCCGACCGGCTTGCCGAAACCGGCTCCTCCGACGGCCAGGCGCGCATCGCCGCGGGGCTCGCGGCGACCTCCGCGACGCTGTTCGGAATCTCAGCGCTCTGCGCGCGATGGGCACGACGCACTGCTCGGCGGCTCCCCCGGAGAGGCGCACGGTAAGTGTCGCTGGCGCCCGCCTGCTCGTCGCCTCTCGGCGAGGCCGCTGCTAAAGCTTCTCGATCGGAGCGATCTTGATCAGCAGCTTCTTCGCACCCGCCTTGTCGAACTGCACGTGCGCCACCCGCTTGGTGCCCTCGCCCGTCACCGCGGTGACCCGACCGTCGCCGAAGTCCACGTGGCGGATGCGGTCCCCGGGCTCGAGCGTGAGGTCACCGTTGTCCCGCACCTGCGCGGTGACCCGGTTCGGCCAGGCGCTCGCCGGGATCTCGGGCTTGGCACCGAACGAACCTCCCGCGCCGGTGAGGCCGCGATCGGGCCCGCGCTCCGGACGCCGCGCGTTGAGGGCTCGGGACTGCGTTCCGCCGCGCGAGTTCGCGAATCCCGGCGACTGCTTCCAGTCGATCAGCTCGGCCGGGATCTCTTGCAGATACCTGCTGGGCAGCGCGACCGCGACGTCGCCGAACTGAGCGCGCGTCATGGCAAGCGAGAGATACAGCCGTTTGCGGGCGCGGGTGATGCCCACGTAGAACAGCCGGCGTTCTTCGGCTGGCCCGCCCGGCTCGTTCGCCGACATGCGGTGCGGCAGCAGCTCCTCTTCGACGCCGGTGATGAACACGGCGTCGTACTCCAGGCCCTTGGCCGTGTGCAACGTCATGAGGGATACGGTGCCGCTGGCGTCGTCGATCTCGTCCGCGGCCGCCACCAGCGACACCTCGGTGAGGAACTCGACGAGGCCCCCTTCTGGATTGTTTCGCTCGAATTCCTTCGTGACCGCGACGAGTTCCTCGACGTTCTCCGCGCGCGCCTCGTTCTGCGGATCACGGCTCGCCCGGAGCGCATCGACCAGCCCTGAACCCTTGATGAGATGCACGAGAACGTCGCTCACCTTCGCGGGGCCGGCACCCGGGGCGCCGGCCCCGGAATCCGGGTCGATCATCGCGGCGCCCTCGTCGAGCAGCGTCGCCAGTTCGACGATCGCCTTCGTCACCTTGGGGCCGAGGCCGAGCGACGCGGCATCCCGCATCGCCTGGCGGAAGCTGAAACCGTTCGCCTCCGCGTATCCGGCAAGCTGCGTCTCGGTGGCCGGCCCGATCCCGCGCTTCGGGGTGTTGAGGATGCGACGCAGCGCCATCTCGTCCGAGGGGTTCGCGACCGCGATGAGGTAGGCCATCGCATCCTTGATCTCGGCCCGCTCGTAGAACTTCGTGCCGCCCATAATGCGGTACGGCAGCGCGGAGCGGATGAAGATCTCCTCCAGGGCACGCGTCTGCGAATTGGTGCGGTAGAACACGGCCATCTCGTTGTACGGCACGCCCGCCGCGTGCAGCTTCTCGATCTCGTCGGCGACGAACTGCGCCTCGTCGTGCCCCGAGTATCCGGTGTAGCCGATGATCTTCTCGCCGTCGCCGCCCGCGGACCACAGCTTCTTGTCTTTGCGGTCGAAGTTGTTGGCGATCACCGAGTTCGCCGCCGACAGGATGTTCTGGGTCGACCGATAGTTCTGCTCCAGCAGCACCACCTTGGCGCCGGGAAAATCGCGTTCGAACTCCGAGATGTTGCGGATGTCCGCACCACGGAACGCGTAGATCGACTGATCCGAATCGCCGACCACCGTGAGCGATGCGCCAGGAACGCGCCCGGTGGCATCCACGAGTCCGCGCATGGTGAAATCCTTCGCCTCGAGTGAGGCCACCTCCTCCGGCTCGATCGGCTGCGTCAGCGTATGGATGAGCTCGTACTGCGCGTGGTTCGTGTCCTGATACTCGTCGACGAGGATGTGCCTGAATCGCCTCTGATACAGCGCTGCCACGTGCGGAAAGGCGCGGAACAGGTACACGGTCTGACTGATCAGGTCGTCGAAGTCGAAGGCGTTCGCCCGCTCCAGATCGCGGCTGTACTGCCGGAAGATCTCCAGGAACATGGCCTCCTTCGGATCCGACCGGTTGGCGGTGCGGGCGAAGGACTCGACATCCGACAACTCGTTCTTCAGCTTCGAGATGCGGGCTGCGGCGCTTCCGGGTGTGAAGCCGAACGTGTCGGCCTCGAGCTCCTTGATGATGCGCTTGAGCAGTGCCTTCGAGTCACCGGCGTCGTAGATCGTGAAGTTGCGGTTGTAGCCGAAGTGCTCGGCCTCGCGCCTCAGGATGCGCACGCACGCGGAGTGGAACGTGGAGATCCACATGCCCTGCGCACTCTCGCCGACGAGCGCTTCGACGCGCTCGCGCATCTCGGCCGCCGCCTTGTTGGTGAACGTGATGGCCAGGATCTGGCTGGGCCACGCCTCTCGATTCGCCAGCAGACTCGCGATGCGGTGCGTCAGCACGCGCGTCTTTCCTGATCCGGCACCCGCGACGATCAGAAGCGCTTGACCGCGGTACTCCACCGCCTCGCGCTGCTGGGGGTTGAGGCCATCCAGCAGCGAATTCCCGCCCACATGCGGCCGGAACGAGCGCTCATCCATACCGACGTCCACCCCGTCGAGAATGATCGGAGCGGATGCCCGAAACGCTTCGGGGTCGCGCGTGGCGTCGTCGAGAACAGGGGTGTTGGGAGGCGTCGTCATGCTGCGTCAATGATAGGTGGCGCGGCTGACACTCCCGGCCCGGCGATCGATGCTGGAACCGCAGCCCGCCGGCGAAGAGGCCACCGATGAGCGCTTTCAGCCGTGCAACCCGGAACCCAATCAGCGTGCTCGCCCGGCGCATGCGAGATCGCCACGTCCGGTACTCGCTGTGCGTACTTTTGGGTCATGGTGACACGCCGGGCGCTGTTCGCCGCTGCCGCGGTGGCACTCAGCATCGAACCTCGACCCTTCCCCACGCAACTCGTGCAGTGGAAGGGAAGCCCGGGCACGAAGGAGCGGCTCTCGGTTTCCACGACGGGAGCCGGCGGGCATCCGATCGCGAGCACGAGCGTCACTCTGAGGCTGGTCAGTGAGGCCGGCCCATGCGGGACCCTCGAACGATGGGGCCTCAACATGCGTGTCGATGCGAACGGATCATTGAAGACGCTCGGCTGGACAGGATCGTTCCTCCGGCCGGCCACGCAATTGCCTCTTCCGACGACGACCCAGTAGTGACGACCTCTCGTCCCACCCGCGAACGAGAGGATGCGGCACGTAGGAGCTCGTACTCAGATCTCCGACCCTGCAGAAGCATCGGTGGAAGCGAGTCGGCGCTCCGCGGCTAGGAGCGCGGCCTGGATCGCAGCCTTCGCTCCCGGCTGCCATCCTCCCGAGCTCGCGAGCGGTATCTCGGTGATGTACCGCCGCTCCTCGGCAGGAATTCGCGCGACGACGAGGTCCGGATCGGTTGCGGCGGCCGCATACAGGTTGGGGCCGTCCGCGTAGAACAGATCCGTGACCACGAGGTGCCCGTCGGCAGCTCTCATCACGTTGCTGGGATTGTTGTCGAGCGGGCCGCACCACGGGAGCTCCTCCTGAGCACGGCGATGAACTCTGGCGATCACGTCGGCGAGGATGGCGACCTCGGGAGCGCGATCTGCGATTGCCCTGTGGAAGGTCTCGGCCACGTCTTCGGGAACGGGGTCGAGCCACTCCATGATCTGAAGGTCCCCGCCGCCGGCCAGTCGACAATGAACATAAAGGGCGGGGACCTGTCCGGTCGCGGCTGCGTCCCGGTACAGCGCCGCCGTGTAGGGACCAGCCGGATCGAACGGGCTGATCCGCGCCGCGGCCACGCCATCGGGCGAGCGCAACGCAATCGCCCAGTCACCGGCGCCTGCAAACATCCAACCGGCTGCCCGCAGGGCGTCTTCCACCTCGACATGAGTCGGGCCATCAACGAGCGACTGAAGCAGAGCTTCGAACTGCAAGCTACGAGAAGGCATCACGCGAAGCGTATGGCCTGTATGAATCCATCGCGAGAGTAGCCTGACGCGCGTGAACCGCATTGGCGATGAGAACCTTCGTGTGCGCCGACATTCCCGATGGAAGGATGCCGGCGCCGGAGTTCTCGCCGTCGCACTCTGCGTCGTTCTGAGCAGTTGCGCCAGCATCGACGCCCATCGCGCCGCCGTCTCCGCTCCGCCGGCTCCGACGCTGATCGGGGCGCCGAGCCCAGCCCCGACCGCCGAGCGGGGTCCAGTGGTTCCGCCGCCACGGCCCGCCGTCACAGCCGATGCGGCGTCGAAGGCGAAGGCGGCGGCCTGGTTAGCCGGTGCTGTGCTGCCGCCCGGCGCATCGAGGGTGCAATCCCCGCCGCCGGGCACCTCGATCGACGACGAGGAACAGAGTTGGTGGTGCGAGCCGATGGCCAAGGCGGATGCCTACTGGACAGTCTCGGGAATGAGCATGGTGGATGCGGCGAACTGGCTCCGAACCCATCCCAGCAACGGACTCCAGGTCGTCTTCCCGACTCTTGAGCCACCACACCCGGATGCGACGAACGACTACGTGAACGACTTCCCTTCCGCGACGGCCTACGAGGGCATGACCTTCGACCTCGCCACGTGGGGCTCGAACGCGACCGTGATCCATCTCCAGCTCGCCGTCCTGTCGTCCAATTCCACTTGTGCAACGGCCGGGCCCGGACAACAACTGATGACCGCAGGGGGCTGACGTCCACGGACGGCGAGCGCGACGACTGGACTGGCTCCGTTGCCTCAGCGGATCAGCACGACGTCTGGCCTGCCTCGCCAGGCCGCGTCCGCAGTGAGCACACTCGTCTCCATGCGCGCACCCAGCGCCAGGCACAGGCGGTCCCCGAGGGACAGTCCGTCGCCACGGCGCCAGTGGACGGCGGCCCATTCCCCGTCCGACAAGGTCACGGGCTCGACCGCGAGGTCGTAGCTGAACAGAACAGCTCGAGCGAGAGCCCAGTCACCGCCGGCGGACCGTACCTTCTGCGCCGTCTCGGACCAGTTCGCGGCACTCACCATCCCGCCGTGCTCGAGTTGCTCGGTGACCACATCCGTTCCGGGCTCATCCTGCAGGAAGGCGAGGAGCGCTGATGCATCGAAGACGGTCATGCAGCGTCGTCTGCAGCTTCGGCTCGGCGACTCTCGAGAAGTTCGGCGACGAGATCGCGGCCGGCCAACTGTTCACGCAGCATTCGCCGCGCCTCGTCGCGGCCCACCAGCACAAGGCCCGTGTCCGTCTCGATGGCGATCAGAGCCGCGCCCTCGCTCCACCCACGGTGCTGGCGCACCTCGGCGGGCACCACAAGGCGACCCTTGTTTCCCACCGAGAGGTTGTATGTGCCACCCATGATTCAAACGTACCACCACCCTCTAACTCGCGATGGAGGTCGCGCCGGGTGCGACGATGGAGACGTGTCAGAGTCGCTTAGCCCACGTTCACCTGACGGCAGCGCCGGGGATGCGGACTACGGACTCATCGGAGCGAACTACAGCTCGTACCGCGTGCCGGATCCTCGCATCGCGCGGTGCATTCTGGATGCGCTTGGCGACGCCAAGACGGTTCTCAATGTTGGAGCCGGCGCCGGAGGTTACGAGCCGGAAGACCGCGGGGTGACTGCCGTCGAACCGTCCGCAAGCATGCGCGCTCAGCGACCGGCGAACCTCCCAGCGGCGATCGATGCCACGGCGGAGAACCTGCCGTTCCCCGACGACTCGTTCGATGCGGCCATGACGACGTTTTCGGTACACCAGTGGCAGAACCTCGCGGCGGGTCTGAGCGAACTGAGACGGGTGACGCGCGGCCCAATCGTTGTGCTCACCTGCGATCCCGACCTGTTGCACCGCTTCTGGCTGGCCGAGTACGCACCGGAAGTGATCGCTACCGAGCACCGGCGTTACCCTGCGATCTCAGCGTTGCGTGCGGGCCTCGGCGGGACCGTGAACGTCCGCTCGGTTCCGATCCCACTCGACTGCACCGACGGCTTCAACGAGGCGTACTACGGGCGACCGGAAAAGCTGCTCATCCCGGGCGCCAGACAGTCCTGCTCTGCGTGGAGCTTCATCGACGATGAGCTCTCGAAACGCTACGCGGAACACCTCGCCGCAGATCTGAGATCCGGCGCCTGGGATGCGCGACACGGAGCACTCCGGCGGCAAGCATCCTACGACGGCTCACTGGTGATCGTGCGGGCGACGGCCGCAAGATCCGGCTGATCGGCGAACACACCGTCCACCCCCGTCGACATGATCAGCTCGAACTCCCCGGGCCAGTCGCCGTAGTGCTCTGCCGCCTCGCCACGGCGGAACGGTTGGGCGAGGAAGCGGTTCTCTGCGCGCAAGGTCCACACATAGATCTGCAGCCCGGCGCCGTGCGCGCGGTCCACGAGGTCCGTCGTGCCGTCTCCCCCGGCATCCAGTAGCAGCGTCTTGTCCACGCTGATGCCGTGGATCACGTCGTCGCCGGTGCTGGCGGCCAGCTCGTACAGCCCTGCCTCGTCGATCTCCTGGGCATATGTTCGCGCCGCGGCGCCGTCCCGCGCGACGGCGTCGTAAGGAGCGCCTTCGGCCTCGACCAGGTACACCGATCTCGCGTGCACACCGCGCGCCCGCACCTTCGCCAGCACGGTGCGCTCGAACGACTCGACCACGAGGCGCGCGTGCCGGTCGTTCCACACGGCTTCGCGAACGGATGCCGCGAACAGCTCGTCGAGCGGCAGACCCAAGCTCTCGAAATAGGTCGCATGCTTGATCTCGACAACGAGCCCGAGGCTCCGTCCGGTGCGCTCTGACTGCCGGTCCACAAGCTCGAACAGGTCGGAGAGCCTCATCACCGGGTAGCGCCCGTCGAATGTCGAACTCGCCTGCCGCACCTCGGGAAGCCGCTCGATGCAGCGCAGTGTCGATAGCTGTGCCCACGTGAAATCCTCGGTGAACCACCCGGTGCGCTTCACGCCGTCGACGACTTTCGTCGTGCGCAACTGCTCGAACTCGGGGTGGGATGCCACATCCGTCGTCGTCGAGATCTCGTTCTCGTGCCGTAGCACCAGCACGCCGTCCTTCGTCGCCACGACATCGGGCTCGACGGCATCCGCACCAAGCGCGAACGCCAGTTCGTAGGCCGCACTCGTGTGCTCCGGCCGGTAGCCGGGAGCGCCTCGATGTCCGATGATCATGGGCGCAGAGGTCATGGCCTCACGATAACGAGTGGGTTCGAGTGCACAGGAGAACCTCAGCCCCGACATGGGCGATCTTCGGTAACGTTTCATCATGGCTCTCTCGAACCCCGCGTTCTCGCGCAATCCGGCCTTCAGGCCGAACAATCCCGCGGCAGGCGCCGCGACGGCGACCGAGACGAACGCACTCGCCACCGCCGAGGGCATCCAGTCGCTGTACGACGCACCGGCGGCGACGTCGGCCGACACCGGCCGCATGACCTACGAAGACACCATCGTCAAGACGGTACTGCTGTTCGCGGTCATCCTCGCCACCGCCGTGGTGGGCTGGTTCTTCCCGGTGCTGACGTTCCCCGGCGCCATTGTCGGCCTCGTGCTCGGGCTCATCAACTCCTTCAAGCGCAAGCCGTCGCCTGCGCTCATCCTGTCGTACGGCGCCGCTCAGGGTCTCTTCATCGGCGGCATCTCGGCCATCTTCGAGCAGCTCTGGAACGGCGTCGTCATCCAGGCGATCCTCGCGACACTCGCGGTATTCGCGGTGACGCTCGTGCTGTTCGCCAGCGGCAAGGTGCGGGCATCCGCCCGGGCCACGAAGGTGTTCCTCGTCGCGCTGATCGGTTACGCGCTGTTCGGCGTCGTGAACCTCGTGATCATGCTGTTCGGCGGGTTCAGCCAGGCGACAACGGGTGGACCGTTCGGCATCTACTCCATGCACGTGCCGTGGCTGTTCAACCTTCCGCTCGGCGTGCTGATCGGTGCCCTGGCCGTCATCCTCGCCGCCTACTCGCTCGTGCTCGACTTCGACTTCATCCAGAACGGCGTGAAGAACCGGGCCCCGCGTGTGATGGGCTGGTACGGCGCGTTCGGCCTCGCCGTGACGCTGATCTGGCTGTACGTCGAGTTCCTGCGTCTCTTCGCGATCATCGCGGGCGGCGGCGGCCGGAATTAGCCGAAGCCTCACGAAGGAGCTCCGCTCGGGTCGACCGAGCGGGGCTCCTTGGTTATGCGGACGGCTCAACGAGCGGAAGGCTACGGCAAGCCGTCGCGGCCTCCGCGCTGTTCAGGCCTACTCCCACTCGATCGTGGCCGGGGGCTTCGAGGTGACGTCGAGCGTCACGCGGTTCACGCCCTCCACCTCGTTCGTGATGCGGTTCGAGATGCGTGCGAGCACGTCGTAGGGCAGGCGCGTCCAGTCGGCGGTCATCGCATCCTCCGAGCTGACCGGACGGAGGACGATCGGATGCCCGTACGTGCGTCCGTCACCCTGCACGCCCACCGAGCGAACGTCGGCCAGCAGCACGACGGGGCACTGCCAGATCTCTGCGTCGAGTCCCGCGGCCGTCAGTTCGTGCCGCACGATAGCATCCGCCTTGCGGAGCAGTTCGAGTCGGTCGCGCGTCACCTCTCCCACGATGCGGATGCCCAGCCCGGGCCCCGGGAATGGCTGCCGCGAAACGATCTCCTCGGGCAGGCCCAGCTCGCGGCCGACGGCGCGCACCTCGTCCTTGAAGAGGGTGCGCAACGGCTCGACGAGCTCGAACTGCAGATCCTCCGGCAGGCCGCCGACGTTGTGGTGGCTCTTGATGTTGGCGGTGCCCGTTCCACCGCCGGATTCCACCACGTCGGGGTAGAGCGTTCCCTGCACCAGGAAGCGGATCGGATCCCCCGCAGCCTTCGCTTCGTCGACGAGTTCGCGCTGCACCTTCTCGAACGCGCGAATGAACTCGCGTCCGATGATCTTGCGCTTCTCCTCCGGGTCGCTCACGCCGGCCAACGCATTCAGGAACGTGTCGGCCGCATCGACCGTGATGAGGCGCACGCCGGTCGAGGCGACGTAGTCCTTCTCGACCTGCTCGCGCTCGCCTTCCCGCAACAGTCCGTGGTCCACGAACACAGCCGTGAGCTGGTCGCCCACCGCCTTGTGCACGAGCGCGGTCGACACCGCGGTGTCGACGCCGCCGGAGAGCGCGGAGAGCACGCGACCGGTCCCGACCTGCTCGCGGATCGCCTTCACCTGCGTCTCGATGACGTTCCCGCTGTTCCACTCGGCCGGGATTCCCGCCGCGCGGTGCAGGAAGTTCTCCAGCACCGCTTGCCCGTGCGCCGAGTGCTTCACTTCCGGGTGCCACTGCACCCCGTACAGCCGGCGCTCGTCGCTGGCGAACGCGGCGACCGGCGTCGAGTTGGTGGAGGCGAGCACCTCGAATCCCTCCGGCGCCTTCGTCACAGAATCGCCGTGGCTCATCCACGCCGTCTGCTCGGCGGGCTGATCGGCCAGCAGCGTGCCGGCATCCGTCACCCGCACATCGGTCGAGCCGTACTCGCGCGCACCCGTCTTCGACACCTCGCCGCCGAGGGAGGCGGCCATCACCTGGAAGCCGTAGCAGATGCCGAGCGTCGGCACCCCGAGCTCGAAGATGGCGGGATCGAAGCTCGGCGCACCGTCTTCGTACACGCTCGACGGGCCGCCGGAGAGCACGATCCCGGCCGGGCTCTTCGCCGCGACCTCCTCCGCCGTAATGGTGTGCGGCACGATCTCGGAGTAGACGGATGCCTCGCGTACGCGCCGCGCGATCAGCTGCGCGTACTGCGCGCCGAAGTCGACGACGAGCACCGGATGCTCGCCGACGGCCGCGTGCTGATCGTCGATCGTGGTGCCTGATTCGTGCTCAGTGCCCGTTTCGTCACCAGGGACCTCGGTCTGCGCGCTAATGGGATGCCTCCACGGTGCTCGATGCTGCCTTGGGCTTGACGGGGTTCTCGGCGAGGAATCTGTGCACCTGCCGGGTGATGAAATGCTCGACGATGAACGACATGAACGGTACGACACCGCCCAGCGCGATCTGCACGAACTTGGTGAACGACATGCGCATCAGCGACCACAGCCTGAAGTCGGCGATGAGGTAGAGCACGTACAGCCATCCGTGTGCGATGAGGATGGCCGTGGAGACGTCGAGACCTGCCAGCTCGCCGCCTGCGGGGTTGTACGGCACGAGCGCGAGCACCGGGTGCCCCGGCGCGAACGCGTACACGGAGTACCCGATGCCGTACTTGACGATCATCTCCGCCACCAGGAGCAGCAGCATGATTCCGGTGATGTACGCCGTCACGCGGTAGAAGGTGAGGGCGCCGGGGATCTTCGGGATGTCCACCGCGCGGGGCCGGGCCGAGTTCGCCGATCGCAACTGCTCGATCGTGCGTTTGAGGAGGCTTCCGCCGTCCTCGTTCTGGGGGGAGTTCGGCATGCCTTCAGTCTAAGTTCTGCTTGCTGGAGGCTTCCCACGCGGCGAGCGCCTCCTGGTACGCCGCCTCGTCGTCTTCGCGCTGCTTCTCCCAGGCATCCTTCACGAGCCGGTACCAGAGGAAGAGCGCGAATCCGGCGAAGATCGCCCATTCGGCCGCGTAGAAGATGTTCAGCCAGTCGACCGTCGCCTGCTCGATAGGCGGCGGCGAGTAGATCGACGACAGGCCGGCAGGCGGGGTTCCGTGCTCGACGACGTACGAGCTGTAGATGTCGGAGTTCCCGATGCCGTGCCACAGGTTCACGAGCGCGGCGACCGACATGTCCTTCATCACGAACGGGTCGGTGTTCTCCTTCGGAGCCTCCGGCGCCTCGGAGGGCAGTAAGCGTCCGACGAGCGTGACGGTTGTGGGGTCCTGCGCCTCCAGGCGCGCGATCGCGGCCTTCGCCTTCTGCACCGTCGGCGCCCAGCCGCGCGCGACCCCGAGCTGCGCGGTGTGGCCCTTGGCATCAACCACGGACGGGGTGAACCGGGCGATCACCCAGTAGCCGGCGGTGCCGTCGTTCAGGCGGCCCGCGAGCATCCCGTAGTCATCCGGCGCGAAACTGCCCCGCGTGCGCACCAGCTGACCGATGCCGGCGTCCGTCGGGGGCGAGTTCACGGTGGCGATCCTGTTCAACGGCATCACCGTCTCGGTCGGATGCTCGACAACGTGCCCCGACTGCACCGCCCGCGCCAGCTGCCACTGCCCGAGCCACGCGAAGGCGGCCGCGATGGCGAGCGCCAGCAGAAGCGCCAGGATCCACTTCGGCCGCACCATGGTGCGGCCGAGCGACTCGGTTCTCGGCGGGACGGGCTTGCTCAACGCAGGGCTCTGCCTTTCTGGGCTTTCGTGCGTGGGGCCGGCCGCCGGTCGGGTGTCACCGGAGATGTCAGTTCTGCTTTCGTCTGTCGTCGTTGTTCGTCTGCCGCATGGCCTGCTCGATGACGCGATCGAGATCCGCGCGGCTCGGCTCGCCGTCTGCGTCGTCGGCCGCGGGCTCCTGCCCTCGGCTGACGGCATCGACGAGGTCGATCTCCTCGTCGAGAACGGGATCGCGCTGTTTCACGGCCGTTCTTCGGCGCGGCCGGATCAGTGCAACACCGATCCTCTCAGAGTTGGCTGTGAGCACAGGCCCGAGGATGGCCATGATCAGCACGTAGAGACCGGCGAACGGTTCCAGCTTCTGGTTCAGCCCCGCCGCCAGCGAGAGCGTGGCGAGGATCAGGGTGAACTCGCCACGGTTCATGAGCACGGCGGCGATGTTCAGGCCGGCACGGGCATCCAACCGGTTGAAGTAGGCGATCAATTCGCCGGAGAGAACGTTCAGCGCCACGGTCATCACGATGGCGATGAGCACGATCCAGGCGACGCTTCCGAACTCCGCGATGTTCAGCGCCAGGCCGAAGTTGAGGAAGAAGAACGCTGCGAACACGTCCCGCAGGGGTATCGAGATGCGCTCGACCTTGCCGGAGAAGCGGGTGGCGCCGAGCACGAGACCGATGAGGAACGCGCCGATGGCATCGGTCACCCCGATCAGCTCGCCGATGCCGGCGAAGAGCAGCGCGAGACCGAAGAACAGGATGGTGAACAGCTCATCGTCTCGCGTGCGAAAGAACCGCGACACGATGCGCCCGCCCCATCGCGCGATGGTGAACATGGCGACCAGGAACGCGGCGGCTATCGCCAGTTGCAGCACGACCGGCCAGAACTGCGTCTGCCCGCTGAGCACGACGGAGACGATCGCCAGGTAGACGGCGATGAACACGTCGCCGATGACGGTCGCACCCAGGATGGCCGGGGTCTCGTTGTTCGCCAGGCGTCCGAGCTCGATCAGCATCTTCGTGATGATCGCGCTCGACGACGTGCCCACCATGCCGGCGATGATCAGCGCCTCGCGGGTTCCCCAGCCGACCAGCTCGCCGAACAGGAATCCGACGCCCATGTTCAGAACGATGTAGGTGCCGCCGGAGATGAGCAGACGGCCGGCGTTGCCGAAGAACTCATCCTGGTCGAACTCGAGTCCGAGGTTGAACAGCAGCAGGATCAGGCCGAAAACCGCGATCAGCCCGATGTCTGCGGTGTCGAAGTTGAGCGGGAAGAAGCCGGTGTGCGGGCTGGCCAACAGGCCGACGATCATGTAGATCGGGATGGCGGGAAGCCGGATCAGCTTGCCGAGGCGGCCGAGCACGTACGCGATCACGAACAGCGCGCCGAGCACCATGAGGTCGGTGGCCACGGAGTCGGTGGCGTGTGGGGCGCGGGTCGTCAGGAGCGACGCGGGGTGCGCATCCGGATGCCCGTGCGCAGCGACGCGAGTGACGATGTCGTCACCGAGGGAGGAGAGGAACGCGGGCACGGCGGCGACGGACACTTCTCACACTCCGGGCGGAGCGTCAGCGAGAGCCGGCTTGGCCACCTCTCCGGTGCGGAAATAGGTGAACGCCTTGGCGACCTTCTCCGGGGACCCTGCGACCACGAGCGTGTCGCCGGGGAACACCTTGAAGTCGGCGGCGGGAGCCGGGTTCGTGGAGTCGCCACGCACCACGGCCACCACGGTGAGGCCGACCATGCCGACCTCTGCGGGGCTGCCCAGCCGCTGGCCGGCGATGTAGTCCTCGTAGTCGACCGTGAACCAGTCGATCGACAGACCCGGGATCTGGTCGAGCGCCGTCAGCGACTCGGTGATCTGGGTGCCGCCGAGCAGTTCGGCAAGGGTGTGCGCCTCGTCTTCGTTCAGGCGCAGCGACACCTTGGTGACGTTGGTGGTGTCTTCGTCGTCGGAGAAGGTGATCAGGTCCGAGTGTCCGGAGCGGTGGGCGATGACTCCGACCTTGCCGCCGTCATCCGTCACGAAGGTGTGCAGCACACCGACCCCGGGAAGCTTCACTCGTCGAACATCAACCATCGTCAAGGACTCCCGTGCATTTGCGTGATTGCAAGTCTAGTCAGCGGTCCACGGCCCGCTCCCATGCCCGGCTGCGCCCTGGGTGAACGCGCACGACCGCGCGGCCATCCGGTCGCGCGGGTCCCCTCGGCTGCGCTCTCGCCAACTGCAGCCACTTTCAGCGAGCACGGCCACATGTTCTGGCCGCGGTTGAAGTAACGGGCTGCGGTTGGTGGCGCAGCGCCGGGGCCGCCGGATGTTCGCGGCCCGCCCCTCGAGGTCAGTGCCCGCCTTGTCGTCCACAGGACACGGAATCGCACGAACTTCCACGTTGCGCGCCGCAGGTGAGCCTGGCTGCGCTTAGAGCGCTTCGCTGGATGCATGAACGCAGAACCAATTCGCGACATCACTCTCGGCAGCAAGCTGATTCTCAGCGGCCGCGCCGCCGCCGAAGGCCGAGCGAGCAGTATCCGCACCGGGCTCAAGAAGAAGGAACTGGCGCGAGTGCGGCGCGGCGCGTACATCATCCTGAACGATTTCACCGGTCTGGGGCGAGACGACCGCTACCGCATTCGTGTGCTCGCCGCGATGTCGTCTCGGCGTTCACCCGTAGCAGCAGGACCCTCAGCTGCCGCGCTCCTCGGGCTTCCGACGATCGGTGGGTGGCCTTCGGCGGTCTACCTACTGTCGCCGACCTCGAACTCCCGAAAGAGAAACGGAGTCATCGAGATCGGCCGCCGGGCAGGAGCGAGCATTGTGGAAAGGGACGGCATGCTGCTCACCTCTACCGCCGACATCGTCTGGGACTGCTGTCGCGTACTGTCGTTCACTGCTGCACTTGCCATCACGGACGCCGCCATCCATACCGAGCGCTTTTCGCACGAACGTCCGCTCACGACGCTCGACGAAGTGACCGCCTTGCACAAGCTCCGCCTGCCGTACCACGGCAGCGCGCGCGTCGCCCAAGTACTCGCCTTCGCCGATCCGCTGTCGGAGAAGCCTCTCGAGACGTTCAGCCGATCGCTCTTTCGCGACATGGGATTCCCCGCCCCGGTGACCCAATATCGCGTGTGGCTGCCCCGAAGCGGTAGGGAAGCGTTTCTCGACTTCGGCTGGCCGGACTATGGAACCTGGGGCGAGGCGGACGGCGTCGGAAAGTACCTCGGCGATGATCCGAGCTCGACGGTGAAGCCGGTCGACCGGGTGCTTCAGGAGAAGCGACGCGAGAACGAGATCCGGGCCGCGCTCAAGTGGTCGTGCGCTCGCTGGGAATGGGACGATGCGTGGAAGCGCGCCCCACTCCGGCGCATCCTTCTCGAGGCCGGGCTGCCGATCGTGCGCAGGCCGACCATCATCGTCTGACCACCGCGTCTGCGTGCCGCTAATCCTGCGAGACAAGCCTTTGCGGGGCGGCGTGCACAGTCCGCAGCCACTTCCCGCGAACGCAGCCAACACAAGTGGCTGCGCTTGCACGAACTGGCTGTAGACGAGGCGGGAGGGGTCGGGCGCCCTCAGCCGAGGTCGGGGGCCTCGAGGCGCACGCGGTCGGCGGAGGCGTCGTCCGGCTGCTCCTGCGACGCACGCTCGGCGGCGACCCGGCGAAGGTAGTACGCGATCTCGCGCTCGATGCGCTCCACGTCCCAGCCCAGTTCCGCACCCATCAGACGGGCGGCGACGGGAGCAGCGGAGACACCGCGGTCCCACGCCTCGATCGAGATGCGGGTGCGACGGGCGAGCACGTCGTCGACGTGCAGCGCACCCTCGTGCGATGCCGCGTAGACTACCTCGGCGCCGACGTAGTCGTCAGCGCCGGGCAGCGGTTCGGCCAGCTCCGGCCGCGCGGTGATGAGGTCCAGCACCTCCTGCGCGAGAGTGCCGTATCGGTTCAGCAGGTGCTCCACCCGCGTCACGTGGATGCCCGCCTTGCGCGCGATCCGCGTCCTGCGGTTCCACGCCGCCCGGTAGCCGACCGCGCCGACCAGCGGTATCTCCGCGGTGGCGGATGCAGGCACCTTGCCGTCGAGGGCGCTCGCGGCCGCGTCGATGGCATCCTTCGCCATCACCCGGTACGTGGTCCACTTGCCGCCGGCGATCACGACGAGGCCGGGCACGGCGTGCGCCACGATGTGCTCGCGGGAGAGCTGGGACGTCTCATCCGACTCGCCCGCCAGAAGCGGCCGAAGCCCCGCGTAGACGCCCTCGACGTCTTCGCGGGTGAGCGGGATGCTCAGCACGCGGTTCACGTGCTCCAGCAGGTAGTCGATGTCGGCGGCCGTCGCCGCGGGGTGGGCCTTGTCGAGGTGCCAGTCGGTGTCGGTGGTGCCGACCAGCCAGTGCCTGCCCCACGGGATGACGAACAGCACGCTCTTCTCGGTGCGCAGCAACAGGCCGGCCGCCGACTGGAATCGGTCGCGCGGCACGACGAGATGGATGCCCGTGGAGGCACGCACCTTGAACTTGCCGCGCTCCCCCACCATCGACTGCGTGTCGTCGGTCCACACCCCTGTCGCGTTGACCACCTGCTTGGCACGGATCTCGAAGGCCTCGTCGGTCTCCCGGTCCCTCGCGCGCACGCCGACGACACGCTCGCCGACCTTGAGGAATCCCTCGACGCGCACCCGGTTCGCGACGTGGGCGCCATAGTGCGCCGCGGTGCGGGCGACGGATGCCGTGTAGCGGGCGTCGTCGACCTGCGCGTCGTAGTACGTGATGCCACCGATGTAGGCATCCGATGCCAGCGACGGCGCCAGCTTGCGCACCTGGGTGCGGGTGAGGTGTCTGTGGTGCGGCACGCCCGGCGGGCGCAGACCGGTGTAGCTGAAGAGGTCGTAGAGGAGCATCCCCGCGCCGATGTAGAAGCGCTCGATCACGGGTCTCCGCAGCGGGTAGAGGAACCGCACCGGCTTCACAAGGTGCGGGGCGAGCTGCTGCAGCAGCAGGCCACGCTCGATGAGCGCCTCGCGCACGAGTCGGAAGTCGAGCTGCTCCAGGTAACGGATGCCGCCGTGCACGAGCTTCGACGAGCGGCTGGACGTGCCGGACGTCCAGTCCCGCTGCTCGACGAGGCCGACGGTGAGTCCTCTGGTGACGGCATCGAGCGCCGCCCCGGTGCCGACGATGCCGCCCCCGATGACGAGCACGTCCAGCTCCTCAGAGCGCAGCGCCTCGATAGCCTCGGCGCGCTCCAGCGGGCCAAGTCGTGCGGAGTGCTCGATGTGTGTGGGTCCGCTCATCGCTGAATCCGTCCTCAGTGGCCCAGGTAGGGGGCGACGACGACCTCGACGCGCTGGAACTCCTTGAGGTCGGAGTATCCGGTGGTGGCCATCGAGCGGCGCAGCGCTCCGACCAGGTTGGCGGTGCCGTCGGCGACGCGAGCCGGCCCGTACAGGATCTCCTCCAGCGTGCCGGTCTGCGCGACCTGCACGCGGTGTCCGCGCGGCAGCTGCGGATGGTGCGACTCGGCGCCCCAGTGCCAGCCGCCGCCCGGGGCGTCGGTGGCGCGAGCGAGCGTGGTGCCGAGCATGACGGCATCCGCTCCGCACGCGATCGCCTTGACGACGTCGCCCGAGGAGCCGAGGCCGCCGTCGGCGATCACGTGCACGTAGCGTCCGCCGGACTCGTCGAGGTAGTCGCGGCGCGCGCCCGCCACATCCGCCACGGCGGTAGCCATGGGTGCGTGGATGCCGAGAGTCGCCCTGGTCGTGGATGCCGCGCCCCCGCCGAATCCGACGAGCACGCCGGCGGCTCCGGTGCGCATGAGGTGCAGAGCCGCCGTATACGTGGCGGCGCCGCCGACGATGACCGGAACATCGAGTTCGTAGATGAACTTCTTGAGGTTGAGCGGCTCCACGTTCTTGGAGACATGCTCGGCCGAGACCGTGGTGCCGCGGATGACGAACAGGTCGACGCCGGCGTCGACAACCGTCTGGTAGAACTCCTGAGTGCGCTGCGGCGAAAGGGATCCGGCGACCGTGACGCCTTCCGCGCGGATCTCGGCGAGCCGGTCGCGGATCAGCTCGGCCTTGATCGGCTCGGCGTAGATCTGCTGCATGCGCTCGGTCGCCTGATCGTTCGGCAGCGAGCGGATCTCGGCGAGCACCGGCTCCGGGTCGTCGTAGCGGGTCCAGACGCCCTCGAGGTCGAGCACGCCGAGGCCGCCGAGCCGACCCATCATGATGGCGGTGGACGGCGAGACGACGGAGTCCATGGGGGCCGCGAGGATGGGCACGTCGAACGTGTACGCGTCGATCGACCACGAGGTCGAGACGTCCTCCGGGTCACGGGTGCGGCGGCTGGGCACCACTGCCACGTCGTCGAACGCGTAGACGCGGCGGGCGCGCTTGGCGCGGCCGATCTCGATTTCCATGGTCACCCCGCCAGCCTACGGGGTGCCCGTGACGTCTTAGCGGATGCTCGTCAGGCGGATGCCGCGGCGTACCGCCCTGAGCGTATGGCTCGGGCCCGCGCCTTCGCAGCCTCCTCCTCGCGGTTCTTCGGCGGCGTCGTCGCCACCAGGTCGTCGAGGAGGTGCTGCGTGATGTGCGCGATCTCGTGAACGGCGTGATCGAAGGCATCCTGGTTGACCTTCGACGGCTTCGTCGTTCCGGCGATCTTGCGCACGTACTGCAGCGCGGCGGCGTTCACCTCGTCCGAGGTGGCGGCGGGCTCGAAGTTATGGAGGGTGTGGATGTTGCGGCACATACCGCGACCATAACTCTGAGCGCCCGTGGCCGGACAGGGCTGGGTGACACGTTGGATGCTGTAGCGCGTGGACAGCCTGCCGGTATTCGTGTGCTGCGATTCGTTGAAAACGCGACCGCGAAGAACCAGCACGAGTTGTCGCCTTGGGAACTGCAGGGCGGTGTCCGAACGTTCAGAAGTCGTGTTGCAGTCAGCGTCCGCGGGATTCGGTCAGCGGACGAAGACTCGGATCACCCAAATCAGGGGCGCCAAGATCGCGCATGCCGTGCCCATCAGCGCGAGCGCTCGCCAAATGTTCGTTGATGCAGTGAGACGCTTGTCGCCCGTTGGAATGACGTTGCCCTGGGAATCACGGATCTCAACATTCCGGGCTAACCGAATCGTGCTGTACCCAGCTTGCCTCTCCTTCCGATACTTCAGCTGCGCGCGATATCTGGCCACATACGCAAATGGGGGCACGATGATCAGGGCAAGAAGGATGGCAATCGCCAACCCCGCCTCCGCGTGACTCTCATGTGGATGGAACGCTGGAGCCGTTAGGAACACGCCCGCGATGAGCGCGAAGGTCAAGCCAACCGCGAGAAGCATGGCCTGCTGCCACCACCGTGTTGTATGTCCCGGAAGCATTGCCTGCTGCACTGCGGAAGGTTCCTCCGACGATGACATGGCATCATCATGGACTAGGTCGGGCGACGCTCGTCGGCAGAGTTGAGCGACAGTTGAATCGGGACGCGCAGAGTGGGATTCGCGTTCGTGCAGCTTTCATCTTCAGTGCGTCCGATGACCGCGGGTATGTCGCGGGCGGCAGAGTGGTACGATATTATGTACCACTCGAGGAGGCGTCATGTCCGCGATCACCGCGTCGGAAGCACGCAAGAGCCTGTTCGGTCTCATTCAGCAGGTCAATGACGACCACACCGCCGTCGAGGTCGTCTCACGACACGGCAACGCTGTCATCCTGTCGAAGGACGACTACGACGCGATGACCGAGACCGCGTACCTGCTGCGCAACTCCGCCGGCGCCCAGCGGCTCGTCGAGGCGATCGAGCGGGCCCGCCGGGGCGAGTTCGAGCAGCACGGCCTGCTTGACGCGTGAGCCGCAGCCTCGCCTTCGACCGCCACGGGCGGGAGGACTACCTCTACTGGCAAACCCAGGATCGCAAGACGTTGAAACGGATCAACCAACTCGTCGCCGACGTACTACGCGACCCCTTCACGGGCATCGGCAAGCCCGAACCCCTCAAGCACATCCTGACCGGGGCATGGTCACGTCGCGTCGATTACGCAAACCGCCTCGTCTATTACGTCACCGACGATCACATCGTCATCCTGCAAGCACGCGACCACTACTAACCCGACGCACGACCGACAAGCGACGCAGCGGGATCGGGCTTGCGGGTGATCGCGCACTGGGGCCGCAGATGCGTGCTTCGGTCAGGCCTGTTAGAACCTGGTCATGCTTCGTGAACCGCTCTCGGTTAGCACCCCATTGCACGCAGCGGGATCCGCTTACGTGCCGATCTGTTCTGCTGCTTGCAGAAGATCGCTGGCGAGAAGCGCCCTGGCAGTGAGTACTTCGATGCCGAGGATCCTGCCTGCGCGATCCAAGTCGATGTTGATCATTCCCCCGACCTCCATCGGGTCGCACAGGTAAGTCCGATCAACTCCACATGCACCAACTTGATCTACAAGAGAGATGTACGCCGCGTCTGCCGAGGCGTCATAGGTGATCTTCATGCCGAGCCCTTCGTGGACGTCGTCCCCTTGGTGAAGTATGGCGAATGCACGAGTCAGCGGGTTCTGGCCGTTGCAGAAACCGCCCGTTGAGGGATCCTTGCTTGCGGGCGCCTGTTCATCTATTCAAGGCTCGACGGTCGTATTCCACGGGGCCTCTCACTGCCCGCCCGGATGACGATATGGGTCGACCGTGTCGGTGGTGGATGTTTGCATGGGCGTTCGTATCCGGTCGTCGAGGGGGGCACCATGGTCGAGGCCATCACCACCAAGCGGTTCCACGAGCTCGTACCAGGAGACACCTGGCATCGCGTCTACGGCGGGGCGACCGCTCACTTCGTCACCGGCTCCTTCGACGAGGGCGTCGAGTTCGTTCGCGCGATCGCGGAGCTGGCGGATGCCGCGAACCACCATCCAGATATCGACCTGCGCTATGCCGGTGTCACGGTTCGGCTCATGACCCACGAGATCTCCGCCGTGAGCGAGCGCGACGCTGCCCTGGCGGTGCAGATCTCGGACGCCGCGAGCCGACTCGGCATCGAACCGGAGCCGACGCTGATCGGCACCGTGCAGTTCGCGATCGATGCCATGGACATCCCGCTCGTGCTGCCGTTCTGGGAGGCTGTGCTCGGCTACGAGCGTCGCGGCGAGGGCGCTCTGCGCGATCCGCGCGGCATCGGACCATCGGTGTGGTTCCAGCAGATGGATGCGCCGCGACCGCAACGCAATCGCATCCACGTGGACCTCGCTCTGCCACGCGCGCTGGCGCGGCAGCGGATCGACGCCGCCGTCGCCGCAAGCGGACACATCGTGTCCGACGCGTTCGCCCCGCACTGGTGGACTCTCGCCGACGCAGAAGGCAATGAGATCGACATCGCGCCCTGGGTCGACGACACCGACTGGGACGACGACGAGAACGAGGAATAGTCGACCCACCACTGATGGGGGGGTCCTCCACCTTCGGCTAGCGAATGTCGTCTGATGGTGTCCAGCTGATCGGGTAGTTGACGATCGGCCTGACGAAGGTCGCGCCGGCGGCCTCCAGTTCCTGGGCCGCAGTGACGACCATCTCTTTCAACCGGCTCATCTGCTGCGCATGCTCTTCGGTGTCCCAGATGCTGACATGCACCATGGAACCCTTCGGTGAGATGGCCACGTAGTAGTGGATGAGTCCTGGCAGACGCTGGATGGCCGGCACCAGGTACTCGGCGGAACTCTTGTTCGCGGCGTCGACTTCGGTGAATCGAGTCGGGTCGAACGTGGCGAGCGACAGTCGGACGGAGGCGGATGCGGGCAGCTGATCGGTCATAGCACACCTTCCCATGGGTTGCTCTCTGAGGCGGACACTAGCGGTGACGGACGCATCGAAAGGTAGCCCATCGCTGTCCGACTTCGCCGTCTCGCGAAGTGATGCCCCGTGCGCTCGTTCTGCAGCCGGGTACGGCTCAGTCTCGTCGCACGCCACGAGGACGTCTTGGACGAATGTCGCTCCGCTGACACAGCGCGGCGGCTCACTCGGCCCAGGCTATGCGGGCGGCTGCATCCGCCGGCGTGTCCCCCTACCTGCACGCCTGTTCGAGGCAGACGGCGTACCCGCGCTGCCCGACGTTCCGATAGGGCAGGCTGACACTCATGGACCGTGTCGCCGCCCAGAGTCTCGGCCAGCTCCGCACGCGCACGAGCGAGAAATGGACGGCGTATCCGTCCGACGTGCTGCCGCTGTTCGTGGCGGAGTCAGACTTTCCGCTCGCCGAGCCGGTGGCATCCGCTCTGCACGCGGCTATCGACCGCTCCGACACCGGGTACATCGGAAACGACGGTGGGGCGGCCGCCCGCGCGTTCGCCGGGTTCGCGAAGGAGCGCTGGGACTGGCGGGTCGATCCGGAGCGGGTGCGCACGACCACCGACGTGAGCGTCGTGATTGTGGAGGCGCTACGAGCGCTCATCCGCCCGGGCGACGGCGTGGTGATCACCCCTCCGGTGTATCCGCCGTTCTTCGAGCTGATCCCTGAGGCGGGCGGCCGAGTGGTGGAGGCGCCGCTCGCGCGCACCGACGACGGTGGTTACGAACTCGACCTGGATGCGATCGACGCGGCACTGGCATCCGGAGCGCGGGCCGTGCTGCTGTGCAGCCCGCACAATCCGCTCGGGCTCGTGCACCCGCGGGAGACGCTCGTCGCACTCAGCGAGGTGGTCGAGCGGCACGGTGCGGTGGTCGTGAGCGACGAGATCCATGCGCCGCTGACGCACTCCGACGCATCCTTCACGCCTTATCTCACCGTGTCAGCGGCCGCTCGCGAGCACACCATCGCCGCGCACTCCGCCAGCAAGGCGTTCAACCTTGCTGGGCTCAAGTGCGCGATGTTCGTCACGGCATCCGATCGGATGACCGAACTCGTCCGGGGACTGCCGGTGGAGGTCGAGGAGCGCACGAGCATCTTCGGACGCATCGCCAGTACCGCCGCGTTCGAGGCAGGCGGCGACTGGCTCGACGGCGTGATCGCGTCCATCGAGGACAACCGGCGTCTGCTCACGCGGCTGCTCGCCGAGCGGATGCCCGCGGTTCGCTACCGGGAACCCCGCGCGAGCTATCTCGCTTGGCTCGATCTCACTGATACCGGCTGGAGCGAGGATCCGGCTGCGGTCGCCCTGAAGCGCGCCAGGGTCGCGGTCAACAGCGGTCTGACGTTCGGACGCGAGGGCGCAGGCTTCGTGCGGATGAACATCGGATGCTCTCCGGAGGTGCTCGCGGAAGCGGTGTCGCGGCTGGCAGGCGTGATGCTCTGACGGGTCACGCGGTGGAGTCGGATCGCCTC
>NZ_JBQCIE010000004.1:0-3830 GCF_051954055.1 Humibacter sp.
GCTCGTTTCGATGTCACCGCCGTCAGTGCTGGTGTCGCCGGGGTTGTCCGTGTCGGTGCTTGTGCTGGTGCGTTGCGCGGCGTCGGTCTCCCCGATCAGTTCCCCGACTTTCACCTGCCGGGCCGCTTCGCCCTTGGATTCCCCGGTGAGGGACTGCACAAGCTGGATCACGGTGCGGTGCCCACGCCGCTGCGCCAACCCACCGTGCCCGAGGGTGCGGTGCGAACGTTTCGCTGCTTCCCCAGCGGCGACGGTGATCACCCGGTCGAACTCCGCCCGACCGGAAGCGGCTTGCGCCAGCAACGCCTCCAGATCCGTATCGGGGAGTTGATGCACGGCTTCGATCAGCGACGGCGAGTTCGTTGCCTCGTCGCGGGTGTCGTCGAGTGCCGGTTTCTCCAGGATGGCGCACACCATCGCGGTCATCTCGGGGAGCCGCGTGAGGTGGAATGCCATGCTGCCATCCTACTCCAGCATTCGAACAAAGTATCGAGATGGGTATAAGTTCTCAAACCCACGCCTGGGGACGGAAAGGTCTCCAAACCGGGCAATGCCCACAAGTTCGTAGAACAAACGAGCGGGAGTAGAGATTCCTGCCCACGGCGATCGCACGTCGATGGTCGCTTTGTGCCGGAGAACGTTTGCGCCTTGAACGGGTCGACGACGGGCTGCCGACCGGCTGGCGGCGCGCTAGCTCCAGAGCGGCTCGGCCGGTGTCCCGGGGGCGATCGCGCGCAGCGTGTGCGGCATCGGGAATGGCACCGTGTACTCGAGCAGCGGGATGTCGATCGCGCCCCAGTCGTCGCGCTTGACCCGGATCTCGTCGGTCGACACCTCCGTGATGCGCACCCGCAGCCACCGACCGTCGTCGAGCAGCAGCTCGTACGGGTCTGCAAGGTAGCCGATGCCGAGTTCCTCCAGCGCCTCCTCCGCGGTCAGCCAGTCGACGGCATCCGTTCGCTCGCGTCCGAGGAGGTCGACGACCACGAAGTCGCCATCGCCTTCGTCGTCGCGCGCTGGACGGATCCAGCCGACGAGTTCGCGGTCGTGGCGGCGGTGTTCGATCCAGTCGGTGGGGACAGGCATCCCTCGAACTTAGCCGCTCATCGGGCCAGGGCCACGATGTGGAACACGTGCCAGTGCTTCGGCCCGGCGAATGAGGCGCCGTCGCGGTCGTCCTCCTGCAGCAGGAGCACGTCGAAGCCGTCGAGCAGTCGCTCGACATCTGCGCGGTCGTGCGTGTTGACCTCCGGCCACTGCGCGAAATCATCGTGCGGCCCGAACAGCTCGCCGGCGAAGAGACCACCTGGCTGGAGCGACGAGCGGATGCCCGACCACAGCCGCTCGAACACGTCGCGCGTGCAGAACGGCAGCGCGAATCCTGCGTAGATCACATCCGCGGGCGGCAGCCCCTCGCGGGCCAGATCCTCGAAGGATGCCCGCCGCACCGTCAGTCGCCCGAGCGCGCTCTCCGGCACGCCCGCCGTGACTCGCTCGAGAACGCCGGGGTCGGCGTCGACCGCGAGCACGCGCCATCCGTCCGCCAGAAGGGCCCGCGACTCCACGCCGTCGCCGCAGCCGAGGTCGAGCGCGTGCCCGACGGCTTGTCCGTGTGCTTCGCGCCAGGCATCCATCGCAGCCGAGAACGTCGGGCGCACGGCACGGCCGGCCTGCGCAGCGTAGAAGTCGGACCAGTCCATCTGCACATCATGGCGCGTTGGCCGGCGGGCTTCACGCGAGGCGGAGCAGCTCGCGCTCGCGGACGAGCTCCACCGAGAGCGTGCGGTAGCCGCGGTCTCCGAAGAACACCGTCACCGTGTCATCCGTGCGCTCCATGATCGTTCCCTGTCCCCACTCGGCGTGCACGACCTCGGCGCCGACGGCGAAGTCGTCGTGTGCGGCCGCCTCGCCAGGGGACTCGTCCTCGGCCACCTCGTAGGCGCCACCGGACCGGCAGTTGTCGCAGTTGCCGCACGGCTCCTCGACTACCTCGCCGAAGTACCCGAGCAGGTGCCGGCGGCGACACGCCCTCGACTCCGCATACGCTCGGAGCATCTCGACCCTGGATCGCTCGATGCGTCGCTGCGCGGCCTTCTCCTCGTCCTCCTCGTCGTCGGCCGATCCGGCGAAGTACTTCTGCAGGCCGAGGTCCGCCTCCCGGTAGTGCAGCGTCGCGACGGCCGGCTCGCCGTCGCGCCCAGCCCGGCCGATCTCCTGGTAGTACGCGTCGAGCGAGTCCGGCACGCTCGCGTGCACGACGAACCGCACGTTCGCCTTGTCGATGCCCATGCCGAACGCGCTCGTCGCGACGACGACGTCGGAGGCATCGTCGAGGAAACGTTCGTGCACCTCCTCGCGGTCGCGTGCCCGCATCGCCCCGTGGTATCCGTCCGCCTCCACTCCGGCTTCGTGCAGCGCGTCGCGGAATCGCTGCGTGGCCTTGCGCGTGGCCACATAGAGGAGGCCGGGCTTCTCGAGCCGTTCCACCTCGTCGACGACGGCTTGGTTCTTGTCCTTCTTGCGCTCGTGACGCACGACCTCCAGGTACAGGTTCGGCCGGTCGAACCCCTCGAAGACCGTCACCGGATGCGACATGCGGAGCCGCTCGACGATGTCCTCCCGAACCGGGGGCGCGGCCGTGGCCGTCATGGCGAGGATGGGCGGACGACCCAGCCCGTTCGCGAACTCGCCGAGCCTGAGGTAGTCGGGGCGGAAGTCGTGACCCCAGCGGGAGACGCAGTGCGCCTCGTCGACGACGAAGAGGCGCACGTCGGCCGCGGCGAGGCGGTCCAGGATCTCCTCGTTGGCGAGTTGCTCCGGTGCCAGCAGGAGGAAGACGGGCTCGCCGGAGTCGACGGCATCCATCGCCTCCCGGTTGCGTCGCACGCCCTGCGCCGAGTTGAGCGCGAAGGCTCGCGGGGCATCCACGTACTCGTTCATGCCGTCGAGCTGGTCGGCCTGCAGCGCGATCAGCGGGGACACCACGACCGTCACTCCCCCCAGCACTGCTCCGGCCACCTGGTAGATGGCGGACTTGCCGTAGCCGGTCGGCATCACGGCGAACACATCGTCGCCGTCGATGGATGCCTGCATGGCGCGCCGCTGTCCGGGCCGCAGCTCGTGCCATCCGAAGACGTCCGACGCGACGCGGTCGACGTCGACGTGCTCGTTCTTGGCCCTCCCCTTTCGCGCTTTCGTTCGTGCGGTCTTCGCCTGCGCTGCTTTCGTCACCGTTCCATCAACGGCGGGCGGCGGCACGCGGACAACCCCTTGCGGTGCAGTAGCGCACCCTCGGCGGGAAGAACACGCACCTTCGGCGCGACGAACACGCACCCTCGGCGCGACGGATGCGCACTCTAGACTTGGGCTCCGTGAGCCGGGCGAGCGTGCGGACAGCGACCAGCCGGGTCGCCGTGCTCGGTCCCGTGCTCGTCGAGTCCGCGTCCGGCGGGAGGGTGGAGCCCGGGGGTGCGACGGCGAAGGCGCTCGTCGTCGCACTGGTGCTCGCCCGCAGGGCGCTCTCGGTGCGCGGCATCGCCGACGACCTCTGGCAGGACGACCCGCCGCGCAACGAGAAGGCCGCACTGCAGACGCTCGTGTCTCGTGTGCGCTCAGTCGCGGCCGATGGGCTCATCGTCTCGACGCCAGGCGGTTACAAACTCGCTGCGGGCGACGACGACGAACAGCACCAGAGCGACCTGGCCGAGGCGGCGCAGGCAAGGGATGAAGCGCGGGCGGCGATCGAGCGCGGCGACTGGCTCGAGGCGGAGGCGCAGGCATCCGCGGGGCTGCTGCTGTGGCGCGGCGAACCGGGCGCCGATCTCGGCGAG
>NZ_JBQCIE010000005.1:0-10706 GCF_051954055.1 Humibacter sp.
TCGTCGACGATGACGGTCTGCACGTTTGCGAGCGTCTCGCGCGCCTGGGAGGTGAGCATGAGGAACAGCGACTCGGGCGTGGTAATCAGGATGTCCGGCGGCTTCGCCAGCAGCGCTCGCCGGTCGCTCGCCGGCGTGTCACCGCTGCGAACCCCGACCGTGACGTTCGGCGGTTCGGCTCCGAGCCGCTTCGCGGTCTGCGTGATGCCGGCAAGCGGCGAGCGAAGGTTGCGCTCCACGTCGACGCCGAGCGCCTTCAGAGGGGAGATGTACAGCACCTGCGTTCCGCGTTTCGTGCCGGGCTTCTCGTCGGCGTGGGGACCGTCCGCCGAGACGGCGGGCGGCGCTGGCGTCGCGGCAGAGGCCAGAAATGGCCTCTGCTCTGAGCTCCAGCGCGGATGCATCAGCCGGTCGATCGCCCACAGGAACGACGCGAGCGTCTTGCCGGATCCGGTCGGGGCGATCACCAGAGTGTGCTCGCCGCGGGAGATGGCATCCCATGCCCCGAGCTGGGCCGTGGTGGGCGCGTCGAACGCCCCCTCGAACCACGCGCGGGTGGCGGGGGAGAAGCGGTCGAGCACCTCGCTCATCGCTCCATGACAGCACAGACCTCCGTCGTCCGCCTTGCGCGAACGACAGAGGCTCGCGCTACCGTCGCGGGATGCAAACCTTCCTCATTCCTGGACTCTGGCTCGACGCTTCATCGTGGGATGCCGTCACTCCCGCCATCGAGGCTGCCGGGTACCGCGCGCATCCGCTCACCATGCCCGGTCTCGAGGCGAACGACGCCGACCGCAACGGAATCACGCTCGACACGCACATCGACCACGTCGTTCACCTCATCGACGAGGTGCCGGCCGACGAGAAGGTCGCGCTGGTGGCGCACAGCGGTGGTGCACTCGTCGCGTACGGCGCGGTGGACCGTCGGCCCGAGCGGGTCGACCGCGTGGTCTATGTCGACAGCTGGCCGGGCGGAGAAGGGTCGATCGTCAACGACGAGGTTCCGCACGACGATGCCGACATGCCCTTCCCCGGCTGGGATGCCTTCGATGAGGGCGACGTGCGCGACATCACGCCCGAGTTGGGCGAGGAGATCGCCGGACACACGCATCCGTCGCCCTCGCACGCGGCGACCGACCCGCTGCACCTGACCGACGAGAGGCGGCTGGACGTGCCGGCGACGATCGTGATCACCACCATGTCGGCTGAGGACCTGAACGAGCTCATCGACCGCGGCGTCGGCTGGCTGGGCGACACGCCTCGACTGTCGTCGCTGCACATCGCGGGTCTTCCCACCGGCCACTGGCCGCAGTTCACGAAGCCGCAGGAGCTGAGCGAACTGATCGTGGACGCCTTGGCCGAGTGAGGTCAGCGGCGGTCCCGGGCCGCACGCGTCACGCCGACCGGGTGGCGCGGGCGGTGTCCGGGAACGCCGCGAGCGCTTCACGGCCCTGATCGGTGACCCGGATGCTCCGCGGCACCCGTCCGCGCTCGATCCACCCGGCTTCGAAGAACCTGGCAGCCACCGCGGTGCCCAACGGGCCGGAGAGGTGGTGCGCCTGCTCCGTCCAGTCCACGCAGTACCGCAGCGGGGTGGTGGTGCCGAGCACGGCATCCGGGACGCCCCAGTCCGCCAGGACCGACGCACCGCCGTCGGTGAGGCGATAGCGGTCGCTGCGCCCGGGCGACGAGAGCCGGTCGGTCGGATCGTCGGGGTGATGCCGCGCGTCACCTCCCACGACGCATCCGTTGTCGATGAGGCGGCGGAACAGGTCGACGCCGAATCGTCCGGCGAGGTGGTGGTAGCAGGTGCGGGCCGTGCGCAGTGCCTCCGTGCGGGTGTGCTCGCGCAGCGAGGTGATGGGCGTCTTGGGTGCGATGCGTGCGAGCGCTTCGAGAACGCCCTCGACGTCGCCGTTCGCGAGCCGGTAGTAGCGGTGCCGGCCCTGCGGAACCACGACGACGAGCCCGAGGTCGAGCAGCAGCGCCAGATGCGCGCTCACCGTCGATGCCGCGACTCCCGCTTCCTCCGCCAGCCGTCCGGCGGGCAACGCCCTCCCGTCCGCGAGCGCCATGAGCACCCGCGCTCTGCGAGGGTCGGCGAAGGCGGATGCCGCCCTCGCGAGATCCGGTGTGCCTGACATAGTCGCCAGGCTACGTCGCAATCGTTTCGGCGCATCCCGAAACGTTCCTTGACCACGATGGAAGACCGTGAGGCGCGAACGAACCGGCACATTTCTGACCGCCGGCCCGACCTTGACCGCGGCCCTGTGCGGCGGCTACTTCCTCGTGCTGCTCGACGTCACGGTCGTCAACGTGGCGCTGCCGAGCATCGGTGCCGGGTTCGGTGTGCACTCGCCGGGCCTCGTCTGGGTGGTGGATGCCTACACCGTGCCGCTCGCCGCGCTTCTGCTGGCGGCTGGGGCGATCGGGGACCGGCTCGGCCATCGCAGAATCGTGATCGCCGGGTTCCTCGGCTTCGGTCTCGCCTCCGTGGTGTGCGCGATCGCTCCGGCGTGGCCGGTGCTCGTGGCGGGACGCGCACTGCAGGGCGTGTGTGCCGCCCTCGTGCTGCCCGGCACCCTCGCCCTGCTGGTCGACCGGGCGGGTGACGGTGCGGCGCGCTCCCGTGTGGTCGGCGTGTGGGCGGCCATCGGGGGCGCCGCACTGCCCGCGGGGCCGCTCGTCGGCGGCCTTCTCGTCGCCTCGGCGGGCTGGCGCGCGGTGTTCTGGCTGAACGTGCCGGTTGTGGTCGCCGCGCTGGTTCCGGTGGTCGCCTCCCGCAGCGCGGAGAAGCCCCGAGTGCGACGGAACGGACGCGTCGATTGGTTCGGCGCCGTCACGCTCACCGTCATGCTCGCGGCGCTGGTCACCGCGGTCGTGCAGCTGGAGGAACCGGTGCTCGCCGGCGCCGCAATCGCACTCGTCGTCGTCGCCGCGTTGGCGCTGTGGTGGGTCGAGCGGAGGGCGAGGCATCCCTTGCTGCGGGTGCCGAAGGCAGCGCGTCGCCCGCTTCTCGCGGCCTGCGGCGTCGCGGGCCTGATGAACTTCAGCGTGCTCGGAGCCTTGTTCGTGCTCACGCAGACCCTGCAAGACGTGCGCCACCTCTCCCCGTTGGCCGCAGGGCTGCTCCTCCTGCCCGGGATGCTGCCCCTTCCCTTGCTCGGCGCACCGGCAGGGCGAATGGTGGCCCGGATCGGGCGCTGGCGCACCGCGGCGGTCGGCCTTGTCATCGCCGCGTTCGGCTTCGCGGGTCTGGCCGCGAGCATCCGCGTCGCGGAACCGGTCTGGCTCGTGGTGCTCGCCGTGTCACTCGTGGTCTGGGGAGCCGGGATCGGCATCCTCACGCCCGCCGTCGTCGCCGCGGCGCTGGCGGCGCTGCCGGATGCCTCGGGTGCGGCATCCGGGGCCAGCAACACGGCGAGACAGGTCGGCGGCGCGCTCGGCGTGGCCGTCTTCGGAGTGCTCGCGGGCGACGCATCCGCCGCGGCATTCGTGCCGCGCGTGAGTTGGATGTTCGCGGCCGCGGCCGTCGTCTTCGCGGCGATCGCATCAGCATGCATCGTCGTTTCGGGTTCGCGTCGACGTCTCCGTCCTGGCGGAGAGACGGAACTCGTCGAATAAAACGGAACAGGATGCTCTAAACTCATCGAGAGTCCGATGAACGGGAGGATCCGGTGAACGCTCCAGCGGCTGCCGAGCGCAGTGTCACGATCGCGAATGATGCTGAATCGCTGATCGACCTGCTGCGGCTGCGAACAGCTGAGGTCGCGAGCAAGCGCATCCTCAAGCTTTCCGGATTCGGAATCGTGCGGCTCGCGCTCGACAAGGGACAGACGATGAGCGAGCACGAGGCGGCCGTCCCCATTCTCATCCAGGTGCTTTCCGGTGTTGTCGACATCGAGGTCGACGGCGCGACCGAGCGATTCGAGACCGGCGGCATCGTCTACATCGCCGCTCACGTGCGGCACGCCCTCCACGCGGTGGAGAGCGCCCACGTGCTTCTGACTCTCGCCGACGCCGCAACGCGGGCGCCCTCGGACAGGGCAGGCGTCGGCGGGACCGAAGTGGGCAGAGCGGATGCCGCCGCCGAGCCCGAACAGGACGGCGACGGGGCGGAGAGAGCGCACGCCCCGTCGCCCGAACACCGCGCGCTGCTCGAGACCGCCGTGTGTGAGTGCGGCGTCGTCGAGGGCGGCGCTTTCCCCGAACTCGACGTGCGCGAGGTGCCGCACAGCATCCGGCACGCCACCGTGTTCGGGGCGCTGGACTCGCTGCGGCCACGAGATGGCCTCGTGCTCGTCGCCTCGCACGACCCGCTGCCGCTGCTGGCGCAGATCCGTGACCGCACGGGCGACCGGTTCGCCGTGACGTATCTGCAGCGCGGACCCGAGGCGTGGAGCCTGCAGTTCGTGCACACGGGCGACGATCCGGCGCGATGAACGGCCGGTTCGCCCTCACCTTCTTTCTGATCGGTTCCGCGTTCGTCATTCTTGGCGGCCTCGTCGCCGCCGTGTCGACACCGCTCGGGTTCGCGAGCGGGCCGTGGCTCGCCGCCTACCTCGTGCTCGTCTGCGGAGTCGCGCAATGCCTGTTCGGCATCATGCGGCGATACGTGGCGCCCTCGCCCATGACGGGCGGCGTGTTCGCCGTGGAACTCGTCTGCTGGAACGCAGGGAACGCTGCGGTCGTCGTCGGCGACCTCGTGCGCATCCCGTTCGTCGTCGGCATCGGCGGAGCGTTGCTCGTCGTCGTGCTCGTGCTGCAACTCGTGCACCTGCGGCACGTCGTCGGCGGACTTCGCTGGGCGGTGTGGCTGTACGGCATCGTCGTCGTCGTGCTGCTGGTGAGCATCCCGACCGGAATCGTGCTGGCGGCTCTGCAGGGGTGAGCCCTGCCCGCCGCTCGCATCGCTATAATTCTGTACATGACAACGCTCTCGCTGGCGGATGCCCGCGCCAACCTCTCAAAGCTCATCGAGTCGGCCGTCACGACGCATGAGCGCTTCGAAGTGACTCGCAACGGGAGTAGGGCGGCCGTGATCCTCAGCGCTGACGACTATGACTCCCTGCTCGAGACGGTGGACATCCTGAGTAATCCGGAGGAGGTCGCGGCGGTTCGGGAAGGTCTTGCCGAACTGACGTACGGTGAGCTGTCTTCTGCCGCCGACGTGCGGGCCGCGATGATCGCCCGCGGCAGGCTCACGACGTGACCGGACCTTACGAGGTCGTCTTCACGCGGTCCGCGCGACGGGCTCTCGAACGGGACCTGCCAGAAAAGGTCGCTGCTGCAGCGTTCGAGTTCATCATGGGTGCGCTGCGCGAGAATCCGCGCAGGCTCGGCAAGCCTTTGCGTGAGCCCCTGGCACCTCTGTACTCCGCCCGAAGAGGCGAGTATCGCGTGATCTATCGCATCCTTGATGAACGTCTCGTGGTCGAAGTCGTCTCGATCTCCCATCGTCGTGACGCATACCACCGCTGACGGGAACCGGCGCGGTTGCCGATTCCTGTAGCGGCTCCGCCCCCCTTCTTCTTTGCGCGACACCTATCGGCATCCGCCACAGGATTAGCGTGTAGCGGATGCAGATTCGTGTAGCTCAAGCGATGACCTCCAGGAAGGGGATGACGGCACATGGCAGCGATGAGTCGTTCCAAGCGCGGGTATCTCTCCGTGCTCAACAACAGCCTCAACCGCCTCACGCGCAGGCTCGCTCGCCGCGGGGTCGGGCCGTTCTCACTCGTCCGCAACGTAGGCCGCAAGAGCGGCACGGTGTACGAGACGCCGGTCATCCTCGCCCGCGTCCCGGAGGGTTTCGTGGCGGAGCTCACCTACGGCCCTGACGTGCAGTGGTACCGCAACATCGTCGCCGCCGGCCGGTGCGAGGTCGTCTTCCGGGGCAAGGACTACGTGGTGACCGCGATCGAGCCGTATCCCGTCGAGCCGGGGCGTGCCGCATTCGGGTTCCCGGCCTCGGCGCTGCTCAGGATGCTGCGCCGCAAGGAGTTCCGCCTGCTGCGGTCGGATCTCCAACCCATCGACCGTGGTCCGACCAGCGGGTCGTGAGGCGCTGGGCCGGCACGGGCACGGGCATCCGTAAGATCGACGCATGGAGGTGCGCACACCCGACCCCGACCCGGATGACCAGGCGTCGAACGACGGGGCGCTGCCCGGCGTGGGACCCGGGTGGCTCAGCGATATCGAACTGGAGCAGGTGCGGCGGCGGATGCCCATCCTCTACGTCGAGGCCGTGCCGGTTCGTGTCGACGGGCTCGGTCAGGTCACCGAGGTCGGGCTGCTGCTGCGGGCGAACGCGGTCGGCGAGATCACCCGCACGGTCGTCTCGGGTCGTGTGATGTACGGGGAAACGCTGCGGGACGCACTCTTCCGGCACCTTGAGAAGGACCTCGGGCCGATGGCGTTCCCACAGCTGCCGGCGAGCCCCGTGCCGTTCATGGTCGCGGAGTACTTCCCGATCCCGGGCGTCTCCGCGTACGACGACGACCGCCAGCACGCGGTGTCCCTTGCGTATGTGGTGCCCGTGACCGGCACGACGGAGCCGCGGCAGGATGCCCTCGAGCTCACCTGGATGTCGCCGGCCGAGGCATCCTCACCGCAGGTCGCCGCAGACCTGGAGGGCGGCCGCGGCGCGCTCGTGCGCGCGGCGCTTGCCTCTGTCGGGGTGCTGCCGTAGGTGTCACGCGGCACGTTTCGCGGCCTCCGAGACTTTCCTGTCCGCGGTTGCCGTTTCCGGCGCCGATAGCGATCATCTCGGACAGGGATTCCGCAATCAGCCGGCGCCGCCGACCGGAGGATCCGGGATAGCCGCGATGAGGCGCTCGGCGGTGTCGGGCGCGACGATCGAGCATCCCACCTCGTAACCGGAATTCGCGAAGGCTGCACGGTCGGGCAGATATCCGGGGGCACCGTTCGCGTAGCCGACGGTCAGAACGTGAGCGCCGGGGAACCGCGCGGTGACCCCGGCTCGGAGCGCGCCGAGCGGCTCCCCAGGGAACGCCGCAAGCCTCAGCGAGTCGCCGACGCCGATCACCTGCACCTCCAGCGGAATGTCGGATGCCCCCAACTCCATCGAGTTGAACACCGGGTCACGCTGCTCTCGCAGGCCTGTGATCCACTCCTCCATGGCGATCGCGGTCGGTGTGGCGCCAGGACCCCGCTCCACGGCTCCTCGACGTCGCGTCGCCTGGACCACGACGGAGGCTGCGGTGAGCGGTCCGGAGTGCACTGCCGCCTGCCGCAGCGGGACCGGCACCACGGCGTCCAGGCTGAGATTGATGACCCCGGCATCGCGGGCGGTGGCGGTGATCTCGGCGATCCGACCAACGATGAGTCCGGCGGCGCCCAGCCCCACGCGGCGCGCCTCCCGAGGGGAGCTCTCCACGCGTACCGGGTTCACGTCGCCGGCGAAGCCCTGCAGGAACACGCAAATGCCACCGATCGCATCCTCGACCAGCGACCGCAGCGGTCCGACGAAGTCGGGATCGTACCGATGCCATGCGTCGTCGAGCACGACCGGATGACAGGCGAGGTTGACGAGAGTCGCGACGACGCTGCCGTCCGTCCCCTGCACGACCACGAGCTGTGCATCGTGATCGACCGAAGCGTCCGGGTCACGACGGCTCCGTCCGATCGCGACGCCACTGAGCACATCGGAGAGGACCCTGGCCGGGGCAAGCCGAGAGATCGCCTCCGCCACCACGCCGAAACCGGCTTCGGCGAGTACCTCCACGAGTTCCGGTCCGGACTCCAGGGTGATGTCGCGCGGCCCGCAGTGCGTGTGCGTGCCGGCGACGAGCACGCGGTGGGCGGGCATCCCGAGGCGCTCCTCGAGCAGTTCGCGAAGCCGCGAGGTGAGCCCCGCGCCGGCGTAGAGCAGATCGAACACGACGATGGCGACGCGTACCTCCCCGGACGCGAGCACGACGGAGCGGACGCTGAGGCTCGAATTCGGTGCAACGGCTTCTCGCCGGTCCGCCAGGTATCCGCCGAGTGGAAGGCCCGCTTCGAGAGGCAGGATCGCGCTCGCCGCGCCCGCCTCGAAGCCGTATGAGCTCATCGCTCGCCTCCTTCGGCATCCTCCCGTGGCACCCCGCGCACCATCCGCACCTCGTCCGCCGGTTCGCCGCCGAATGTGTCGACCTTGCTGGTGCCATCCGGCAGGAAGCCGTTGCGCCGATAGAACGCCTGCGCTCGCGGGTTGTCGGCGAGCACCCACAGGTACGCCGGCGCGTCGCCGAGCGCGGCATCCAGAAGCTGCTGACCGGCACCGGTTCCGTAGTGGTCGCGCAGCACGTAGATGCCGTTCAGCTCGAGCGGCGCGGGGCCGTCGGCGTCACGGCTTGCGCCGGCGGATGCCCACCCCACGATGCGCTCGCCCGTTCGCGCCCGCACCTCCGCGACCCACACCTCGGCGCCGGCCGTGAGGATGCGACGCCACCGCTCCGCCCGCGCCTGAACGTTCAGTCCGTCGAGCAGAAACGCCGAGAACACGTGACCGTACGACTCCCGCCACGACCGCACGTGCACACGCGCGATACCGAGCGCATCCTCTGCCGTCGCCCTCCGGATGCGCAAGGATGCCTGCTCGTCGGCCATACCAGGACGATAGTGCCGCGCGCGAGGTGCGGCTGCGGCATCCGTACCCCGCGGTTATCCTGGGGCGGTCGTCGTGCCGAGACGGAACAGGAGCCGCGTGAAGCCGCTGACAGAAGAAGACATCCGTTCGTCGTTCGTGAACGCCACACCGGAACAGCTGGCGAGACTGCCCATTCCGGGCATCCACGAGACCCTCTGGAACGAACGTGAGTTCCTCGGCTGGCGCGACCCGCAGGCATCCCACCTCGGTTACATCGTGCACTGGATGAACGACCGACCCACCGGCATCGTCTTGCGTGCCGCAAGTGGCGGGCTGCGACCCGGCATCGCCGCCATGTGCTCGTTCTGCCACTCCGCGCAACCGGCGACGCAGGTGCGCATGTTCAGTGCGCCGCGGGCCGGCGAGTCCGGACGCAACGGCAACACCATCGGCTCCTACATCTGCGATGACCTCGCGTGCTCGCTGCTCATCCGCATCACGCCGCCGCACGCGCAGTCCGCCGAGCACATCGCGGAACGAGCGGATGCCCTGCTCGGCCGGGTGCACAACTTCACCGCGACCGTGATGAAGACGGCGTAGCGGAGCGCGGCGTTCCCGACGTGTTCGGGGGCGCGAGCATCCACAGCCAGTTCGTGCAAACGCAGCCACTTCAAGTGGCTGCAATCGCCGAGACCGGCTGTGAACGCGAAGGAGGTACTGGCGTTACCGGGAACGATCGGCACTCCCGTTCCCGCCGGCAGCGGCGTTGACTTGGGGCATGACCGCAGAACAGAACCAGACCCCCGCGCAGAGGGCCGTCGGCGACATCGCGCCGAAGCTCGCCGAACTCACCGACGACGTGCTCTTCGGTGATGTGTGGGCGCGTGCGGAGCTTCCGCGTCGCGACCGCAGCCTCGTCACGGTGTCGAGCCTGGTCACCTCCGGAAGCACCGAGCAGCTCGTCGCGCACCTGCGCATTGCGAAGCAGAACGGGCTGAGCGAGGCGGAGCTCGTTGAAGCGATCGTGCATCTTGCGTTCTATGCCGGCTGGCCCAAGGCGATGTCGGCCATCCAGGTCGCCAAGCGCGTCTTCGCCGAAGACGCCGCCGACCGCGAGGCGAAGTCGTGAGCGGCTGGAGCGCTGCCGAGCTCGACGCGATCGGACGCTCGGATGAGCTGCAGATCGCATCCCGACGCGATGACGGTTCGCTGCGTCCCTACGTGACCATCTGGACCGTGCGGATCGGCGACGACCTGTTCGTGCGCTCCGCATATGGCGCCACGAATCCGTGGTTCGTGCGAGCGAAGCGTGCCGGGCGCGGGCGCATCCGTGCCGGGGGCGTCGAGCGCGATGTGACGTTCGCCGCGGCCGACGACGTGGATGCCGCGACGCTGGACGCCGAGTACCACCGCAAGTACGACCGTTACGGACAGCGCATCGTGGGAACGGTCGTGGGCGAGAAGGCCCACCCGAACACGCTGCACCTGGTGCCAGAGGAGTGAACATGACAGTGAACGAACTGACCCTGAACAACGGAGTGGCCATGCCGCCGCTCGGCCTCGGCGTGTTCCAGAGCGCGCCGGAGGAGACGGCGAACGCCGTGGCCACCGCCCTCGAAACGGGATACCGCCACATCGACACAGCGGCCGCGTACCTCAACGAGCGCGAGGTCGGCGAGGGCATCCGCCGCTCCGGTCTCGACCGTGACGACGTGTTCATCGAGACGAAGGTGTGGGTCTCCGACTACGGCTACGACGAGACGCTTCACGCATTCGAGAAGGCGACAGGCAAGCTCGGCGTCGACCGGCTCGACCTGCTGATTCTGCACCAGCCGGCCACGGACCGTTTCGAGAAGACGATCGCCGCCTACAAGGCGCTCGAGACACTGCTGCAGCGCGGCGACGTGCGTGCGATCGGCGTGAGCAACTTCACGCCCCAGCACCTCGACCGCCTGCTAGCGGAGACCGAGGTCGTGCCGGCGGTGAACCAGGTGGAGCTGCATCCGTACTTCGCCCAGCGCGACGTGCAGAGCGCGGATGCCGAGCACGGCATCCTGACGCAGGCGTGGTCGCCGATCGGCGGCATCACGTTCTACCCGGGCTGGGGTGAGGA
>NZ_JBQCIE010000006.1:0-6386 GCF_051954055.1 Humibacter sp.
ACTCAGCGAGGTGGTCGAGCGGCACGGTGCGGTGGTCGTGAGCGACGAGATCCATGCGCCGCTGACGCACTCCGACGCATCCTTCACGCCTTATCTCACCGTGTCAGCGGCCGCTCGCGAGCACACCATCGCCGCACACTCGGCCAGCAAGGCGTTCAACCTTGCTGGGCTCAAGTGCGCGATGTTCGTCACGGCATCCGACCGGATGACCGAGCTCGTGCGGGCGCTGCCGGTGGAGGTCGAGGAGCGCACGAGCATCTTCGGACGCATCGCCAGTACTGCCGCGTTCGAGGCGGGCGGCGACTGGCTCGACGGAGTGATCGCGTCCATCGAGGACAACCGGCGTCTGCTCAGGCGGCTGCTCGCCGAGCGGATGCCCGCGGTTCGCTACCGAGAACCTCGCGCGAGCTATCTCGCTTGGCTCGACCTCACGGATGTCGGCTGGGGCGAGGATCCGGCTGCGGTCGCTCTGAAGCGCGCGAAGGTCGCGGTCAACAGCGGTCTGACGTTCGGACGCGAGGGCGCAGGCTTCGTGCGGATGAACATCGGATGCTCTCAGGAGGTGCTCGCGGAAGCGGTGTCGCGGCTGGCAGGCGTGATGCTCTGACGGGTCACGCGGTGGAGTCGGATCGCCTCGCCTGCTCGTCGATCGCTTCGAGAGCCGCGTCGTCCATCGCCATGCGTTCCATGATGTCGGCGGCGAGCTCGAGCACTCCTCGCTCGGTGGGCGACAGCTTCTTCAGTGCGTCGGCGAGCCAGGCATCCCGCTGAGCGAGGTCGGCGGCGAGCGCCGCCCGGCCGGCGTCGGTGATGGAGAGGATGTGTTCCCGGCGATCGGCCTCGCTGCGCTCCCGGGAGATGAACCCCTCGAGTGCGAGTTCGGCAAAGATGCGGGACAGCGATTGCGGACGCTGCCGTTCGACCTCGGCCACAACCCCGGCGGGCAGCGGGCCGAGCCGGCTCAGGGTTCCGAGCACGCTGAGCTTGTTGCTGCTCAACGACCCGAGCGCGCGCTCACTGCGGAGGCGACGCGCCATACGCATGATGCCTCGCCGCACGGCCTGCACAGGCACGGACGCCTGCTCATTCTCGTTCGGATCCATTAAGCAGTATCTTACTACCTGGGTCACTACTCCACTTGCCATCGGCTGAACCTGTTGACCGCGGTAACAACGATCACTACGAAAATGCGAAACAGTTTGAAGGCACTGGCCCGCAGCCTCGCCGATCCCGGCCTGCTGCGCCTCCGGTCGACCGCCGTCACCTACGCGACAGTGCTGATCACTGCGGCGATCGCCTGTGTGCCCGCTATTCGATTCGGACTAGGGATCTCCATCGTGGTGCTGGCGGTGATGCTGTCCATCAGCTTCACGCCGGAACGCGCCGGAGCCGGCGCGCGGCAGCGCCTGGCACCCATCGTGGTGCTGCCGCTCGTGGGGATCGCGGCCGGCGGGGTCGGAACGTTGATGTTCAAGACGCCCCTCATCGGCGACTCGCTGTTCGTGTGCGTGCTCTCCGGTGCGATCTGGATCCGCCGATACGGCCCGGTAGCAACGCGCGTCGGCACGCTGATCGCACTGCCATTCATCACCGTGCTGATCGTGCCCGCACCCATCCGGCCGGGAGAAGGCTTCGTGCCGTGGGCGGCCGCGATGGCGCTCGTCGTGGCAGTGGTGGCCCTGGCTCTGCAGTGGGCGGCGCGGGCATCCGGGTTCCTGCCGCGCCCCGTGACCGCACCGATCGCCGCCGGCCGGAACGTCTCGCCGGCACCGCGCGCATCCCGCAACTCGACGATGTGCCCCATCGTCAGCACGCGTGTGGCCCTGCAGATGGCTATAACCCTGGCGGGCGCGTTCCTCATCGGCCATCTCGTGTTCGGCGAGCACTGGTTCTGGGCGGTGCTCACCGGCTACGTCGTGGCGAGCGGTAACCGGGGCCGCGGCGACGTGCTTTTCAAAGGCATCCACCGCACGGTCGGCGCCCTTGGCGGCACGATGCTGGCCACGCTGCTGTCGGTGTTCGCCACGCACGCCGCCGACACCGGTGCGGCCGCCGGGATGTCGGTGCTCGCGATCGGCGTCATCCTTGCGCTAGGCCTGTGGCTGCGTCCCACCGGGTATGGCTGGTGGGCGGCGGCGATGACCGCGATGATCTCGATCCTGCACGAGCTGGAGGGCACCTCCCCCGGGCCTGCGATGCTCGTGCGGCTCGCCGCGATCGTGGTCGCCGGCGCCTTCGCGGTGGCCGTCGCGTGGTGGGTGCTGCCCGTGCACACCGCTGCCGTGATGCGTGGGCGGGTGTCCGGCGCGCTCGGCGCTCTCACCGACTTACTGGTGGCGTGCATCAAGCAACCCGAGGACATCCAGCGCCACCGCGCCTCGTTCGACGGCGCCATCACCGGGCTCCGGCAACTCGGGCCGACCCTGCGGCTCGAGCGGACGGCCCGCCTTCGGAACCGTGGAGCTGTCCACCGCGCCGATGTCATCCCCGCGATCGAGGCGTGCTGGGAGCCGGCCGACGCGATCGCCGCGCGGGTGGAGCACGGGCATCCATTGTCCGCCGATGAATCGCGCGAACTCGGCGGCCTTGCTCGCCGCGTCGGAGCATGCCGCAGGATGCTCGCGGGCGCGGCACCGCCGGAACCCGCCGACCCGCCGCACGCGTTCCCCGACCTGCACGCGGCGATCGTCGGGCTCGAGGCGCCGCTGCCGCTGATCGCCCGACCCGCCGAGCCGCAGCCTTCATAAGCGTGGTCGCCGGATGCTCTCCCGCGCGGACACTGGCATCCGCGGCGGGAAGCGGGCAGGCTGTGGGGATGGTCGACTACGCGAATCCTCTGCGCCCCAACGAACGCATCGCCGATCGCGATCGAGCCGACGCCGTCTCCGCGCTCTCGCAGGCCAGGGATGAGGGCCGGCTGACGGCTGAGGAGTTCGAGCAGCGCTCGGCCTCGGCGCGGTCCGCGGTGACCTGGAGCGACCTCGCCCCGTTGTTCACGGACCTGCCGAGACCCGTATCGCCGGTGTCATCCGTTCCGCATGACGACTGGGGCCGGCACTCGCGAGCGCTGGGTGGCCCGTGGGGAGCGACGATCATGTCGTTCATCCCGTTCGTGGCGCTCGGCCTGTTCTTCCTCTGCGGCTACGTCTTCAACGGGTGGGCGTGGAGCTGGCTGTTCTTCCTGCTGATCCCGGCTGCCGGAGTGATCATCTACGGCCCCGGAGCCGAGTATCGCCGCCGACGGTACTGACCGGCCTTAAGCTGCTGTAGCGATGAACGTGGACAAGGTCGACCGGGCCATCATCGCGCAGCTCAGCGCCGATTCACGGCTCTCCGTTCGAGCCCTGGCGGAACGCGTCCACGTGTCGCGAAGCGCCGTCGCGAACCGGCTGCAACGCCTCATCGCCGACGGCGTCATCGAAGGATTCGGCGCCCGTGTCGACCGCAAGGCGATCGGCCTGCACGTCACGGCGCTCGTCATCGTCAAGGTGGAACGGCAACCAGGCTGGCAAGATGTCGCCTCCGCGCTCTCCGCGCTCCCTTTCGTCGAATCCGTGCTCGCGGTCAGCGGTGACATCGACTTCGTGATCACGGTGAGCGCACCGGATCACGAGAGCCTGAGCGACGTGATCATGCGGCAGCTGCACGAGGTGGACGGCGTCGCATCCACCCGCTCGTACATCGTGCTCGAGTCGTGGGACGGCACGGCGCCAGGAATCGCGCGCGACTCCTGGGGCGCGTGACCGGCACTCGGCAAGTCTTCTCGTAGCGCAGCTCCTGCTGCTGGTGCACCGCCAGCAGCCGAAACCGCTATGATGTAGGTACGTTGCTACAAGTGGGGAGTGTCATGACCACAACCGTCAGCGCGCGCGCGTTCAACCATGACGTGAGTGCTGCCAAGCGGGCCGCGGATGCTGGTCCGGTACTGATCACTGATCGCGGTGAGCCAGCCTACGTGCTTCTTTCCATCGCGGAGTACCGGGCAATGCGCACGCCGCGTAGCCTGTTGAACACTCTCCAGACTGACGATGACATCGAGTTCGACCCCGTCGTCTCACGCGAACTGCCCCGAGCTGCCGAACTGTGAGCTATCTGCTGGATACCAACGTCGTGAGCGAGCTGCGCAAGAGCCCCGCCCGGATCGACAGGAACGTGGCGACGTGGGCCGCACCGTTGGACATGGAGCAGCAGTTCCTCAGCGCGATCACGGTCTTCGAGGTGGAGCTGGGCATCCGCCAGCTCGAGCGTCGCGATACGGCGCAAGCCACGGTTCTGTGGCGCTGGTTCGACCGCGCCGTGCTCGATGCCTTCGACGGACGGATCCTTCCAGTCGATCGGGATGTCGCCCGGTTGGCTTCGCGCCTGCATGTACCCGATCCACGCCCGGAGCGGGACGCGTTCATGGCTGCCACCGCACTCGCCCACGGGCTCACCATCGCCACCCGCAACATCGCCGACTTCGACCCGACCGGCGCCGCTGTCTACAACCCCTGGACCCGCTAGCGACAGACTGCAGCGCATGTTCAAAGCGCAGACATCCTGAAGCTCAAACCGGGCACAGTAGTCGTCCACCCGTACCTCGTAACCCTTGGACTTGCGGCGACGAAGCGCTGCAACGACACGTCACCGCGCAAGAGATCGAGGCAGACGAATCAGCGCGGAACGCACGTCCTAGACCGCAAACGCTCTGAGGCCCACAACGTTGAGGGCTAAGGCGCTTCCGCGGAAGCAAGGGCGTTTCCGACGAATGCCAGCTGGGCGGGTGCGAGCCGGCGCCAGAAGCCGGGGTCGTGTCCGCCTGCTTCGAAACCGCCTGCGGGATGCACGGAAAAGCCGGCGGCATAGTCCCGGTCGTTCGGGTAGAAGCCGTCGCCCGTACCGCAGTCGATGCGGACGGCAACGCCCGCCAAGTCGGACTGGCGACCGAAAACGGTGTTGCGCGCGAAGTCTTCGGCGTCGTCGAAGGCGCCCTTCGCGGCCTGGCGGAACGTATGCCAGAGAGCAGGGCTCTCGACCGCGACGGCGGTGACCCGCGACTTTCCGAGTACACCGCCGAGCCGCAGCGCTCCGTAGCCTCCCATCGACCAGCCCATGAGGGCGATGCGATCCGTGGGGCGCGCGCGCAGCCCACGTGCCGCGAGCTGCGGAAGCAAGTCGTCCACGACCATCGCGCCGGCATCCGTTCCGTTTGCCCGGGGATGCCAGTAGCCGTTTCCTCCGGCAACGGATGCCAGAGCGAACGGCTTACGCGTCTGCACAGCTTGCGCGAGATAGGCGTCGAATCGCATCGAGGCCGAGAACGCGGCCCGTTGGTCGTCGCCGTATCCGTGCAGAACGACGGCGACGGGCAGCTCGGCTCCGGGTTTCGTTCCCGGCGGATAGGCGATCTCGTATCCAACCGGCCGACCGGCCATGTGCCCGGACGTGAACGATCCTGCGACCACCGGGCCGGTCGTGATCTTCGGCACCACACCGTCCGGGCCGTCAAGGCCGAGCGCACGGTACATCGTCGAGCGCCCGGGAAGCAGGTTCTCATTCACGGCGACGCCGGCGCCAGTGAGCACGGCAGCCGCGGCGAGACCGATGCCGGTTCCGAGTGCGACGCGGCGAGTAACAGGGCGCGTGGCCATGGCCACATTGTGACAGCGGTCGGCCGTCGGCCGGCTCGGACATACCCAGATGAGCGGCGTCTCACCGTTCGACCGAACGAAACCCAGCCTTCCGATGTAGTCGCGCCACCGAATGCGCGTTCGCGCGAATTGCTCGGAAGTGGTGGCCCGCAAACCCGGCTCGGCACTCGTGATCCCACGCACACGCGCGCGTTTCGACAGGCCCGGTCGACCGACAGCGGTCATGGACGAATGGCACGTTGCGGTGGCGGTTCCGTGCCTGATTGTCGCGATCGGCACGCCACTTCTGCCGTCTGAATCGACGTGAGCGGATGCCCGCCCGACGGCCGCCGCGGCAGCCCACGATGGAAGGGTGAGTGACGAGGAAGTCATGGGTGCGGCGCGCCCTGCGGGACACGCGGCGGAGCATCCCGCCGTGCCGACCGCGGAGCCGATCCGCTTGATCGACGAGCACGGCAGACGCGCCGCGGACGACCGGGCCGCGGGATTCGAGCTGCCGGATGCGGGCATCCTGCTCGATCTTTATCGCCGCATGGTGATCGCCCGGCGTTTCGACGTGCAGGTCAGTGCCCTCACCAGGCAGGGCCGGCTCGCCACCTATCCCAGCGCGCTCGGCCAGGAGGCGTGCGAGATCGGCGCGACCGCGGCGCTGACCGACTCAGACTGGTTGTTCCCGACGTACCGCGACTCGATCGCCCTGCTCACCAGGGGCGTGCAGCCGGCCCAGGTGCTGTCGTTCTTCCGCGGCGACTGGCA
>NZ_JBQCIE010000007.1:0-8197 GCF_051954055.1 Humibacter sp.
CCGGCATCGATGTGCGCCATGATGCCGATGTTGCGGACCTTCTTCAGGTCGGTGAGCACGTCTTGTGCCACGGGGATTCCTCCGGAGAAAGATTGGTGTGAGTTGCCGGCCGACTGAGCCGGCGCGCGGGGCGGGGAAGGGGCATCCTGCCGCCCCGTGCGTCCGTACAGATACAACCCGTTACCGGGCCGTTTTGTTCCGGCTTACTACCAGCGGTAGTGGGCGAAGGCGCGGTTCGACTCGGCCATCTTGTGCGTGTCTTCGCGACGCTTGACGGCGGCGCCGAGACCGTTGGAGGCATCCAGGATCTCGTTCATCAGACGCTCGGTCATCGTGCGCTCACGACGTGCCTTCGCGTAGCTGGTGAGCCAGCGCAGCGCGAGCGTATTCGCGCGGTGCGGCTTGACCTCGACCGGCACCTGGTAGGTCGAACCACCGACACGGCGGCTCTTGACCTCGATGGTGGGACGCACGTTGTCGAGCGCCTTCTTGAGCGTGGCGACGGCATCCTGACCGTTCTTGGCGGAGACACCCTCGAGCGCGTCGTAGACGATGCTCTCGGCGAGGGACTTCTTGCCGTCCTTCAGGATCTTGTTCACCAGCTGGCTGACGACCGGAGCACCGTAGACCGGGTCGGCGACGACGGGGCGCTTAGGAGCGGGACCCTTGCGAGGCATTACTTCTTCTCCATCTTCGCGCCGTAGCGGCTGCGAGCCTGCTTGCGGTTCTTCACGGCCTGGGTGTCGAGGGCGCCACGGATGATCTTGTAGCGAACACCCGGCAGGTCCTTCACACGACCGCCGCGCACAAGCACCATCGAGTGCTCCTGCAGGTTGTGGCCCTCACCGGGGATGTACGCGGTGACCTCGGTACCGTTGGAGAGCTTGACGCGGGCGACCTTGCGGAGCGCCGAGTTCGGCTTCTTCGGGGTGGTCGTGTACACACGGGTGCACACGCCGCGCTGCTGCGGGTTGGCCTTGAGCGCCGGCGCCTTGGTCTTCGCGACCTTGGGCGTGCGGCCCTTGCGGACCAACTGCTGAATGGTTGGCACTGTTTCTCCTAGTTGTGCTGCACGGTGACAGCGTTGATGATTCTTTTCACATCGCGACCCACCGGATGCCGCAGAGCAGCGGCCTCTTCGACCGCCTTGCGGCGGCCTCTTTGTGTGGTAGGTATGCCGTGGGGGTAGCCCGCGAGTGCAGGGCTCCCTGAACAGTGTGGTTTCGGATTGAGCTGGTTCCTCGTCCGCCTCAGCGGCGGGCACGGTTCAAGCGCGCACAGAGCGCACACCCGCAATAGCTTACTCGACGCGGCGTGTCGCTCCAAATGCGCGCCGCCGCCGCGGTAAGGGGCGCGCGCTTACGCGGCCCGGACGCGCGGGTCGAGGAATCCGTACACGATGTCGACGATCACGTTGGCGATGGCGATGAGGAACGCGGCGAACAACGTAATGCCCACGACTGTCTGCAGGTCGAGAGTCCCGATCGCGTTCAGCAGCAGGGACCCGATGCCCTGCATCGAGAACACGCGCTCCGTGATCACCGCTCCGCCGAGGAGTACCCCGAGGTCGAGACCGAATATCGTCACAACGGGAACGAGCGCGTTGCGCAGCGCGTGGTGCACGACGACGGATCCCTCCGTGAGCCCCTTCGCCCTCGCCGTCCGCACGTAGTCGAGGCCGAACTGCTCGAGCAGCTCGCCGCGAGTCAGCCGCGCGTAGACTGCAGCGCTGATGAACGCGAGGGCGGTCCACGGCAGGAGCAGGTGGGTGAACCACTGCACGGGATCCTCCGTGATCGGCACGTACCCTCCCGTCGGCAACCACTTCAGCGTGAAGCCGAACAACAGGATGAGCAGCATGCCCACGAGGTAGGCGGGTGCGGACACCCCTGCGATGGCCACGGTCATGATCGCCTTGTCGGCGACTCGTCCTCTACGGATGGCCGCGATCGTGCCGCCGAACACGCCGGTCACGAACCAGAGCACCGCTGCGCCTACGGCGATCGATGCCGTCACGGGAAAACGGGACAGGATCAGCTGCGTGACGGGCGTCTGGAGCTGGAACGAGTATCCGAAGCACGGCGCAGAACAGACGACGACACCGGATCCGCTTCCGAACGAGCGGCCGACGACGATGCCCTTCAGGAACTCCCAGAACTGCCCGTACCAGGGCTGGTCGAGACCGAGGTACTCCTTAGCCGCTGCAAGGTTCTGCGGAGTGCACGGCTTGCCGCACGAGAGCTGGGCGGGATTCGTCGGCAGCACGTAGAAGATGACGAACGTGATGGCCGTGACCACGAGGAGCACGACAATCACGCCGAGCAGACGGAACAGGATGAAACGGGCCATGCGCATCAGCCAGCCACCTCCGGACTCGGTGTCGGCGGATGTTCCTGGGCGGCCACGCCATCCGTCGCCAGGGGCTGCCCTTCTGTCGGGCCGGACTCCCGGGTTCCCGATGACCCGCGACGTCTTCGCGACCTGCGGCGATTCACCCGCGGATCGAGGGCATCCCTCAGTCCGTCGCCGAAGGCGTTGAATCCGAGCGTGATCAGGAACAGCGCAGCACCTGGGAAGATCAGGTAGAACGGGTCGGTCGAGAACCACGCGATCGCGTTGCCGATGGTACGACCCCACGACGGCGTCGGCGGAGGTACGCCGACACCGAGGAACGACAGAGCTGCCTCCGTGCCGATCATCGACGGGATCAGGATGGTCGCGTACACGATGATCGTCGAACCAACGTTGGGGAGCAGCTGCCGCCACAGCACGTGGTTGCTGCCGGCCCCCATCGCCTCGGATGCCACGACGAACGTGCGCTGCCGCAACGACAGCACCTGTCCGCGCACCACTCGAGCGACAGCCGGCCAGCCGAAGAACCCGATGATGAGCACCATGAGCACGGGCCGTGGGAACGACGCGGCGACGATGGCGGTCAGCGAGATCATGAAGATGAGGCTCGGGAAGCCGAGCATGACGTCGATGACGCGACTCATGATGCGGTCGTACCAGCCGCCGAAGTACCCGGCGGTGAGACCGACGAGCACGCCGATCGCGACCGAGATCACTGTCGCCAGCACACCGACTGTGATGGAAACCCGTCCACCGTAGACGACGATGGAGAACAGGTCGCGCCCGGTCAGCGGCTCCACGCCGAACCAGTGCTGCCACGAGATGCCGCCGCCCCATCCCTTGGGCGATCCGTTGTCGTCGAGCGCTCCGAGGTGGTACGAATACGGGTTCTGGCCATTGATGCCCGTCATGAGCGGTGCGAACACGGCCGCCAGCACGAACACGAGCACGACGATCGCGCCGGTGAGCGCCCACGGGTCCTTGCGCAGGTGATTCCACACGTTCACCTGGCGTCCTCCAGAGCACGCCAGGCGTCCCGACGCAGGGTTTGCGCGGCGGGATCCGCGACGGGAGCGGCCGCGAGAAGGCGACGCGTGTACGCATCCGTCGGCGCCTCCAGCACCTGCGCGGCGAATCCGCTCTCCACGACCCGCCCGTCGCGCAGCACGACCACGCGGTCGGAGAGCCGCCTCACCACGGCGAGATCGTGGCTGATGAACAGGCAGGCGAAGCCTAGGCTCCTCTGCAGCTGCTCGAGCAGGTCGAGCACGGATGCCTGCACCGAGACATCCAGCGCACTTGTCGGCTCGTCTGCGATGAGCAGCGAAGGCTTCAGCGCAAGAGCCCTTGCGATGGCGATGCGCTGCCGCTGACCGCCTGACAACTCGTGCGGATAGCGCTCGGCGAACTCGCTGGGCAGCCTGACCTGAACGAGCAGCTCCCGCACCCGATCGGCGCGCTCCGTGCGCGACGCGTCGGTGTGCAGGACGAGCGGCTCCGCCACACTTCGCCCGACGGTGTTGCGGGGATTGAGGGAGGACGCTGGATCCTGGAAGACGTAACCGATGCGCGAACGCACCGCTCGCCTGCGGCGCATGGATGCTCCTGCGAGTTCGACGCCCGCGACCTCTGCACGTCCGTCGGCTACGGGAACGAGCCCGGCGAGAGCCTTGCCGATCGTGGACTTGCCGGATCCCGACTCACCCACGAGGCCGACAACCTCTCCGATGCCGATGTCGAAAGTGACATCGTCGACGGCCCGCACCGCGACCCCACGCCGACGGAAGACGACCGAAGCGCGCTCGAGCAGCGCAGCCGGAGCGGCATCCGCGCGAGCGCCGACAGACGGGGCTGCCGGCGCGTCCGTCGTGTCGCCTGCCGGCGCGGGGCCTTCCCCGGACACGTCGGCTGCGGCGGACTCGGTTCGGGCATCCAATGGATCGATCTCGGCCAGCGTGGGCACGGCCGCGAGCAGCTGCTCGGTGTAGTCCGACGACGGAGCCGCGAACAACGCTTCCACCGGTCCGCGCTCCACTGCGACGCCTGCTCGCATGACCAGCACGTCGTCGGCGAGATCGGCGACCACACCCATGTCGTGCGTGATGAGCAGGATGGCCATACCCCTCGAGTCACGCAGCGACCGCAGGAGGTCGAGGATGCCGGCCTGCACCGTGACGTCGAGCGCCGTTGTGGGCTCGTCCGCGATCAGGGCGACGGGATCGCAGCTGATGGCCATGGCGATCATCGCCCGCTGCAGCTGCCCGCCGGAGAGTTCGTGCGGATGCGATCTGGCGATACGTGAGGCTTCGCCGAGGCCGACCGAGCCGAGGAGTTCGACGACGCGCTGCTTGAGCGCCGCACCGCGCACAGCGGGCCGGTGGACGCGAATCGCCTCCGCAATCTGATCGCCGATCGTGTATACCGGGTCGAACGCGCTCATCGGCTCCTGGAACACCGTGCCGATCACCCCGCCGCGCACGTGCCTGAGTGTCGCGCCATCGGCGCCGATCAAGGACTCACCCTGCAGTCGGATTTCGCCGCTGACTCTAGCGGAATCGGGAAGCAGTCCGAGAACGCTCATTGCAGTGACGGACTTGCCCGATCCCGATTCGCCGACGAGTGCGAGCACCTGGCCCTGGCGCAGGTCGAAGCCAATGGAGTCGACGACGCGCGTCTGGGCGCCGTCCGCTGCGAACGCGATGGAGAGATCGCGCACGCGGAGCAGGGGCGCGGCATCCTCCGCGCCGCCTGCTCCCAACGGATGCCGTGTTGCTGGCTTCACTGGGGTGTTGCTGCCTCAGTTGCCCGTCGTGAGCGTGCGGTAGTCCGGGTACGCCGGGAAGGACGGGATGAAGAAGTTGCCGATTCCGGAGCCGCGCAAGAACGACTGCTTCGCGTAGATGAGCGGCACGACGGGGGCGTCGGCCATGATCTGCTTGTCGATCGCCGCCCACTCCTTCTCGGCCGTCGCTGTGTCGACCTCAGCCTGAGCCTTGGCGATCGCGGCATCGACCGCGGGGTTGCTGTACTGCGACACGTTGAAGTTGCCGTTGCCGATCTGGCTCGAGTCGAAGAGTGGGGAGATGTTCGCGTTCGCCGACGGGAAGTCCGGCTGCCAGCCGAACAGAGCCAGGTCGAACGTGGGGTTGTTGGCGCCGGCATCCGTGTAGAACGTGTTCGAATCCTCGGGTCGCAGCGTCACCGTGATGCCGACGCGCTTGAGTCCCTCCTGGATCGCCTGGGCCTGGGCCATCGACGACGAGTCGTTCTGCGTGAGAAGCGTGAGCGTCAGACCGGAAGCTCCCGCCTCGGAGAGCAGACTCTTAGCCTTGGCGACATCGCCCGAGTCCGGCGCCTTGTAGAGGTTGAAGTCCTCGCGTCCGGCGATGCCCGGCGTGATCAGCGTGCTGGCCAGCACGCCCGCCTGCGCCCCGCCGGATGCCACGAGGTACGACTTCTTGTCGACCCCGTACTCGAGCGCCTGGCGCACCTTGAGATCCGGCACTCGCTTCACGTTGATGGCGAGGTATTGGATAGGGCCGGCGTCCGAAGTGGCGACGCGCTTTTTGGCTTCCGCGTTCGCGTTCACCGAGACCAGGTCGGACGCACCAAGGTACTGCGCACCGAACGCGTTCTTGAACTGACCGGTGTCGCCGATCAGGTTCTGCACCGTAGTCGACTGGTTCTGGCTCTCCAGGAACTGGACCTTGTCTGCGGAGGCGGTGCGCACGGAGTCGGTGGACTTGCTCCAGTACTTGTTGCGCACGAGCGTGAGCGAGGTGCCGTCCTTGATGGTCTCGACCTTGTACGGACCCGACGTGATCGGCGCCTTGGCGTACGTGGACGGGTTGCCGTTGGAGGGCAGGACCGGGCTGAAGGCCGGCATCGACGCGATCCATGGCCAGTCACCGAACGCCTTGTTGAGCTGGAAGACGATCGTATTGTCGTTCGGCGTCTCGATGGAGGCGAGCGACTGGCCACCGAATGGACCTTGGTAAGTGTCGCCACCCACGAGCAGGGTCTTGTGGTAGCTCAGGCCGCCCTGCAGCTGGTTGCTGAAGGAGCGCTCGATGCCGTACTTGATGTCCTCGCTCGTGATCGGCTGGCCGTTGCTGAACTTGACTCCGCTCTTCAGCGTGTAGGTCCAGGTCTTGCCGTCGTTGCTAGGAACACCAGTGTTGGTGGCGAGGTCAGGGACGACCTTCGCATCCTTGCCGGGCTCCACCTTCCAGGTGGTCAGGCGACGGTCGATGAGGCCCAGCGTGGTCGTGGCGAGGTTCTGGCTGGAGGCCGGGTCGAGCGACACTGTGGTCTGGGGGGTGAGGATCGTGAGCGTTCCTCCGCCCGACGTGCTCGACGAGGACGGACTCCCCGAGGTGCACGCTGTGAGAAGGAGTGCGGCAGCTGCGAACGCTGCTGCCGCGACGGCAATCTTTCGCATACTGTCCAGCTTCGCTGCATCGATGGAATCCGCGAAATCGGCATTTCCGTCTGTGACGGCTCCCCTCGGAGTTGCTCCAGGCCGTAACGTCGAAGACATGCGCTTTGGAACCTTTCTCCCCCAGGGCTGGCGATTCGACCTCGTCGGCATCGATCCGGCCGAGCAGTGGCCCACCATGCGCGGCCTCGCGCAGAAGGCGGATGCCGGTCCGTGGGAATCCCTCTGGGTCTACGACCACTTCCACACCACTCCTGTGCCGAGCGAAGAGGCGACGCACGAGGCATGGACGCTCATGTCGGCGTTCGGAGCGTCGACAGAGCGCATCCGTCTCGGACAGATGTGCACGTGCATGGGCTACCGCAACCCGGCGTACCTGGCCAAGGTCGCGGCGACCGTCGACCACGTCTCGGCCGGACGCATCGAGATGGGCATCGGCGGCGGCTGGTACGAGCACGAGTGGCGGGCATACGGCTACGGCTTCCCGGACGTGCCCGACCGGCTGCGGATGCTCCGCGAGGGCGTCGACATCATGAAGCAGGCGTGGACGACCGGCACGGCGACCCTCGACGGGCGGTACTACCGGGTCGACGGCGCGATCGTGGAGCCGAAGCCGTTGCAGCAGGGCGGCATCCCGATCTGGGTCGCTGGCGGCGGCGAGAAGGTCACGCTGAAGATCGCGGCGCAGTATGCGGATTACACGAACTTCGCCGGCTCGCTCGACGAGTTCGACCACAAGTCGCAGGTGCTGCGCGCGCACTGCGAGGACCTCGGGCGCGACTTCGACTCGATCACCCGCTCGTCGAACTTCAACACGATCGTGGCCGAAACCGAGCAGGAGGCCAGGGACCGGTTGGATGCCGTGCTCGCCCGGCTGCGTCCGCACCTCGGCGACGAGCGGACCGCACGCGCCGAGCAGGAGTACCTCGGCTCGGACGGCTTCGGCACGCCGGAGCAGGTCGTGGAGCGACTGCAGAAGCGGGTCGAGCACGGGCTCGGGTACAGCATCCACTACTTCCCGGAGCTCGCGTACGACACGTCCGGGTGGGAGCTGTTCGAGCGGGAGGTCGTGCCGGCGCTGGCGTAGCGCTCGGCGTCGCGGTCAGCGGACGGTGGGCGCGGCGCTGGTGTAGCGCTCGGCGTCGCGGTCAGCGGGCGCCTGGCACGGCGCTGGCGTAGCGGCGGTCAGAGGGGCCAGGACGCGTCGGGGATCTGCAGGTCCGGACGGCGTGTGCGGAGGAACTCGATCAGCTGCGGGTACCCCAGCAGGATGCGGGATGCGTGGAACAGCCGCTTCGTCGCCGACCGTGCGACGACCCCGCCGTAGTTGTTCGAGGCCAAGGGCTTCAGCGCGGTGATGTCACCGACCGCGACGGCGCGAGGTGCGCCCACCGCGGAGAACACCCA
>NZ_JBQCIE010000008.1:0-2543 GCF_051954055.1 Humibacter sp.
TCACCGAGGGATGCCCGCAACGACTCCGGATGCTCCAGGTCGGCCACCAGCGCCGTCGCGTCCGGAAAGACCGCGACGAGCTGCTGGGCGCGCTCCTCGTTTCGCGCGAGAAGAACGAGCGCGTCGCCTCGTTCGTACAGCGCCCGAGCGAGGGCGGCGCCGATTCCGGAGGATGCGCCGGTGATGAGGTGGGTGGCCATGCGTCCAGTATTACGAGATCACTCGTCCGTGCCGGAATCCCGCGGCCGTCGTCTCGTGAGCAGGATCACCACGACCGCGATGAGGGCGAGCAGCACGATCGCCCCGGCGATCACGATGACGATCACGATCGCGCCCGAGTTCACCGTGCCCTGCGCTGTGCCCGCTCCGGCCTTCGGTGCGGCGCTCGCGCCGGCACCCTTGCACGGACTCACGGCGGAGCCCGTGGCGGCCTTCGTTCCGGCGGGCGGAGCGTAGGTGAACTGGATCGAGTCGGAGACGACGTGGCCGTCGGCGGAGACGATCTGCCAGGTGACCATGTACTTGCCCGCACCACCGAGGGCGACGGGAACCGTGACATTGCGGTCGCTGATGGTGGGGCATCCGGTCTCGAAGTGCCGGCTCGCGCCATCCGGACCCGTCACCTGCAGCAACGCGCCGGGACCGGTCTTCGACAGGTCGAGCACGACGTCGTCGAACGTGAGCTTCACGCTGTCGATGGGCGTCGTCTGCGTCGAACCCGCCTTCGGTGAGCTGTCGACGAGGTAGTCGTGAGCGCTCGCCGGAGCGGCGGCCAGCGGGCCGACGACCGCGGCCGCCACGAGGGCGGCGACCGCGATCCCGGCGCGCAGGGCCCGACCGATCGACCGGTTTCGGGAGAGGTCCCGAACGGTCGATCGCGCAGAGTGCCGTGTTGCGGGCGGAAGCATCACGCGCCGCCCTCGTTGGACGATGCGCTCGGGGAGGGATGCGGCGTGCCTGCCGCAGCGGGCCGTGGCCTGCGGGTGATCCCGAGCACCGCAACGATCAGGGCGATCGCCGCGAGAACGAGCCCGGCTACCCCGAGGCCGAGAGCAGCGCCATCCGTCGGCGACGCGCTCGAGGCAGCGGGAACCGGTGTGCTGCTCACCACTGTCGGAGTCGTCGTCGATGCGGCCGGCGGCGCATCCTTCACGTAGAGCGTGGGCGCAGGATGCTCCGGCTCTTCACCCGACGCGGGCGTCGGTTGATCCCACTTCACGACCGATCCATCGGAGTAGGTCTGGATGGCCGGCATGACGATCTTGCCGGTGTCGGGCACGATCCCGGCCGAGATGACGAACTGCTGGAACTGTCCCGGCGCGATCTGCACTCCCGGATCGGCTGTCCACACGATCTTCGTCGGTGCCTCTGTCACGGTCGCGCCGGAGATCTTCACCGGCTTGGCGAGCTTCGAGGTCGTGACGGTCGCCTTCCAGCCGGGGATGGGCTGGTACGAGACGGAGGTGAACGGAGTCGCGGTCGGAAAGTCGACCTCGAGCCCGACCGTGCCGGCCGTCGCGGACTCGGTGGGCACGCGGAACGTGAGCACGCTGTATCCGCCAGGCGCAGCCTGGTCGGGATCCACGCGTACGTGCGCGCTCGCGGTGAGCGGTGCGGCGATCGCCAGGGCGACGGCCGCGATGGCGGCCGCTCCCGCGGCCGCAAGGGTGTGTTTGGTCATGTCTCTCTCGTATGCCTGTTCGCGCATATGACTGCGCGCTATCGAACCGCAGCCCCTCGTGCGCCCACCACGAACACGTGGTTCCGGACGCCGGACATGGCTGCGCCTGATGCGACTGCTGGGTGTGTCTGTCGGACACGCCCTAGGCGAAGGCGGGAGGACCGCGGTGGCGGCGCGCGCCGAGCACGCGCGTCGGCGACGCGAGCGTGATCGGGCGGGTTTGCACGGGCATCCGTGCCGGGGCGCCGATCGGCACGACGGTCAGTCGTGCGATCGCGGTGACGAGAAGCACGGTGAAGGTGGCGAGCGCATGCAGGGTGCGCTCGCCGCGACGGAGCGCCGCGATGGTGATGAGCGCGGCGCAGCCGTGCGCGACGAACATGAGCGGGGTGTCGTGGTGCATGGGCATGGCGTGTCCCGCGGTCAGGGCGATGGGCCCACCCATGTGCATGTGACCTGCGGGAACGTGCAGTGCAGTGCCCGAGGCATTCGATCCGAGCCCGAACAGCAGGTGCAGGAGCAGCTGGCTGACCCCGACGGATGCCGCCTGCCGCCACAACGAGATGCGGCGCCCCGCGAGCGCGACGCAGAGCGGAACGGCGAATGCCAGCGACAGCGACACGGCGAGCAACGACGGGAGGCTCCCGCCGGCGGCATCGTGGACCAGTGCGGCGACGAAGACGGCGAAGCACGCGGCCGCGGTGCCGCGAAGCGTGCGTATGCCGCGAGAGGTCATGCCGTTACCTGCCGAGTGTGGATGCCTCCAGCCTAGAGGCGATTGAGGGTTGGGCCGGGGGGGTCGGGGGCCCCGCCCCACCCCAGGTGTGTGTTTGGGGGGAGCACCCGCTCGTATGTTGATACC
>NZ_JBQCIE010000009.1:0-5020 GCF_051954055.1 Humibacter sp.
TGCCGAACGCGCTGACATGCAGCGGCAGTTCCTCCCCGATCGCCGGATCGCCGGACTCCGTGAGCACCAGCGGAAGGGGGCCACCCCAGGCAGAGACCGCTGTGTCTTTGCAGTAGAAGTGGTTCTCGTGCATCCGTGGCAAGTACTCGCGAGCGCGCATCACGCGCGAGCGTCGCTGGAGTTCGTACGGATCGATCTCCTCGTCGTCACCGACGAGCGGCTCGCTTCCCAGCGAGCGAACGCGATGGAAAGGTCGCTCGAGGTCGCCGCGGCGGAGACGTTCGGGCGACATGCCGAGTCGCTTCGCGTCCGCAACGCTGAATCGCGTCTCCAACTCCGGCGGTAGAGGTCGTACAGGTCTCATCGTCACAACGTGGCATGCGACGGGCGGCGCCGATCGGCTCTCCACAGAAGTGATCGCTTTCCACAGCTCGCCACCTGGCCGCTGGTGGTCTGCATGCGTCCAGTCCGAACGCCGTCCGAGCACCACTCAGGTCGCAGTTTCTGTCGGAATTCGACGCGTGAAGCGACAGAAACTGCGACCTGAACGATGAGAGGGAGGCCTACAGCCGCGCGGAGGCCTCCGTCAGCACGCTGCGCAGGATGTCGCGGATCTGCGCGAACTCGTTCGGACCGATCGTGAGCGGTGGCGACAGCTGGATGACCGGGTCTCCACGGTCATCCGCCCGGCAGTACAGCCCGGCGTCGAACAGAGCCTTCGACAGGAATCCGCGCAGCAGCCGCTCCGACTCCTCGTCGTTGAACGTCTCCTTGGTCGCCTTGTCTTTGACGAGTTCGATGCCGAAGAAGTAGCCGGCGCCGCGCACGTCGCCGACGATCGGCACGTCGAGCAGGGTCTCCAGCTCTGCGCGGAACAGTGGCGAGTTCTCGCGCACGTGCTCGTTGAGCTTCTCCTCCTCGAAGATGTCGAGGTTCTCCAGTGCCACCGCTGCGGAGACCGGATGCCCGCCGAACGTGTATCCGTGCGGGAAGGATGCCTCGCCGTGCTTGAACGGCTCGTACACCTTGTCGCTGACGATGCAGGCGCCGATCGGCGAGTATCCGCTCGTCATGGCCTTGGCGCACGTGATCATGTCGGGCACATAGCCGTACTCGTCGCACGCGAACCACTGCCCGATGCGGCCGAACGCGCAGATCACCTCGTCGCTGACCAGCAGCACGTCGTACTCGTCGCAGATCTCGCGCACGCGCTGGAAGTACCCGGGCGGCGGCGGGAAGCATCCGCCCGCGTTCTGAACCGGCTCGAGGAACACCGCCGCGACCGTGTCCGGCCCCTCGAACTCGATCATCTCGGCGATGCGATCGGCCGCCCACTGGCCGAACGCCTCGAGGTCGTCCCCGTGCTCGGGCGCGCGGTAGAAGTTCGTGTTCGGCACCCGGAACCCGCCCGGGGTAAGCGGCTCGAACATCGCCTTCATCTCGGGGATGCCGGTCAGCGCCAGCGCGCCCTGGGTCGTGCCGTGGTAGGCGATCGACCGCGAGATCACCTTGTGCTTCGTGGGCTTGCCGCGCAGCTTCCAGTAGTACTTCGCCAGCTTGAACGCGGTCTCGACTGCTTCGCCGCCGCCGGTCGTGAAGAACACGCGGCCCAGGTCGCCGGGTGCGTAACCGGCGAGGCGGTCGGCGAGCTCGATGGCCGACGGATGCGCGTACGACCAGATCGGGAAGAACGCGAGCTGCTCCGCTTGCTGGGCTGCGACATCCGCGAGTCGTTTGCGTCCGTGACCGGCGTTGACGGTGAACAGTCCGGCCAGGCCGTCGATGTACTCCTTGCCCTGGATGTCCCACACCCGGTGGCCCTCGCCGCGCACGATGATCGGCACGCCGTGGCCGTCTTCCATGACCGACTGCCGGGCGAAGTGCATCCACAGGTGGTCGCGGGCCTTCGCCTGCAGGCTCGCCTCGTCGTGCTCGGCTGTCGTCGTCAGAGTCTCGGTGCTCGTCATCCTGTCCTGCCTTTCCGTACCGCGCCGTGAATCCGCGCTGTCGAATGGCGAGAGGCGGCGATGCGTCATCCCATTCTGTTCATGACCGGTGCCACGACGCACTCCGGGCGGACGAATCGGCCGATTCGCGCCGTTTTTGCGACGGGTGCCGCAGAGCGGCGTACGCCTGGATGCCGCGCAACGCGAGGTTGCGCGCCGCGAGGCCCGGCGCCGTCGTCGGCACCAGCATCGACGCGCTACGGCGCACGAGATTCTGTTTCGGCATAACGATCAGGCGGTGACGCCGCTCGTACTCGGTGAACGCGGACGCGGGATCGTCTGGGTGCGACGCGACGGCATCCGCGAGCGTGCTCGCCCCCACGATGGCCGACGACGACCCGTCGCCGAACAGTGAGACCGACGAAGCGGCGTCCCCGAGGAGGGCGACGCGGCCGGTGTGCCAGGCATCCATTCGGATCCGGGTCACGGTGTCGAAGTACACGTCGGGGGCGGCGACGAAGCGGTCGAGGAACTCCGGCACGCGCCAGCCGAGGCCGGTGTAGGCATCCGTGACGATCGATCGCGCCGTGTCGGCCCCGCGTGAATCGAAGGCGGCGGCGAGGGGACTGTGGAAGATGAAGGCCCCGATCGGCACCCCGGTCGACGGATGCAAGGTGAACGAGAGACCCGGAACGTTCAGCATGGTCAGTTCGGCCGGATCTGCCTGCACATCGGGCGCGGCGACCGTGGCAACGAACATGCCGATGCGGTCCGCGAACCGCTCCTCCGACCCGAACGCGAGCGATCGCACCCGGGAGTGCTGCCCGTCCGCACCGATCACGATGTCGTACCGGCCCGACGTACCCGACTCGAAGGCGACCTCGACGCCGTGGGCATCCTCGTGGAGCTCGGCGATCGCCTCGTCGAAGACCACCTGCGCTCGACCCTTCGCGGCACGCACCAGGATGTCCGCGATCACAGCGCGCGGAACCTCCACTCCGTCGGTGCCGGCGACGACCGCCGAAGCGGGAACGGACGCCACACGCCGTCCGGCCCTGTTCACGGCCACCATGCGACTCACGCTCGTGGCGCCGTCGCGGAGCTCGTCGGCGACGCCCATGCGCTCCGTGACGCGCAGCGCCTCGTCGTGCACATCGACCGGGTTGCCGCTCGATCGCTGCCCGGTCGCCTTCTCGACAACGGTTACGTCGATCCCACACTCGGCGAGGTGCCACGCGAGCGCACCGCCGCCGATCCCCGCACCGGAGATCAGTGCCGTTCCGATCTTTCCGCCCATGGGCTTCCTCTCGTGCATTCTTTTTGCATTCGATGCTACTTCGCATTCACTGCAAGATAGCATCGACTGCTAGAATGTCAACTGTGACGACGACCGAACCGGTGACGCTTCGAGACCGCAAGCGCGCTCAGACGAGGGAACGCATCATCGCCGCCGGCGTACGGCTCTTCGCCACGAAGGGCTACGACGAGACCACGGTCGCCGACATCGCGGCCGCCGTGGACATCGGCACGCGCACCTTCTTCGGCTACTTCGAGAGCAAGGACGCCCTGCTGTTCGGAGCCGGCGACGACCGAATCGAGATCGCCGTGCAGACGATCGCCGACGCATCCGATGACGATGATCCCGCGCGGGTCCTCCTACGTGGTCTGGATGCCGCCGCCGCGGCGAGCGCCGCCGACTTCGTGAGCGAGCCTGCGATTCTGCGGCTCAAGCTCGTCGAGTCTGTTCCCGCGGTGCGCGCACGCGCCGCGGCGGAGCAGTTGACCGCCATCCGGGCGATCGGCGAGGCGCTGCACAGCAGGTTCCCGCGTCTCGGTGAAACACAGGCAGCGGGGCTGGCCGGAGCGTTCGTGGGTGCCAGTTCGGCAGCGGTGCAATCGGTGCTGCTCGACACGAAGCCGAGAAGCGCAGCCGAGCGGGCACGGAGCATCCGTGCGGCGGTGGCGGCGGGGCTGGGCGTCACCGATTCGGGCCGATCGGGGCGGCCGCGCTGACTCTGAGGGCAGCTCGATTGGTAGAGCGCGCCCGATCACCCGATCTCCGCCGTATCGTGTCACGGGTGACCACCATCGCCGGCCTGCGGTTGCACCGCGCCACCGTCCCGCTGGTCCGCCCCTTCGTCACGGCCGTGCGCACCGCGACCGAGATCGAGGCGCTGCTCGTCGAGGTCGTCGACAGCGACGGGCGCAGCGGATGGGGCGAGGCGCCCACGAGCTGGCGCGTCACGGGCGAGAGCCCGGCGAGCGTGACGGCAGCGGTCGAGGGTCCGCTGCGCGACGCGGTGCTCGGGATACCCGTCGACGGAACGATGGAGGCCGCCGCCGAGGCGAGTCTCGCCTTGGATCGCGCGGTCGTGCACAACTCGGCGGCCCGCATGGCGGTGGACTGTGCGATCTACGATCTGGCGGCGCAGGCGGCGGGACACCCGTTGCACGTGCTGCTCGGGGCATCCGGGGCGACCGTTCGCAGCGACATGACGCTCTCCGCCGTCGCGAGCGACGACGGCATACCCGGCCTGGTCGAGACGGCCGTGCGGCATCGCGATGCCGGCTTCCGCACGCTCAAGCTCAAGGTCGGCGCCGGCAGCGACGATGTGGCGGCGATGCGGGCAGTGCGGGATGCCGTGGGCCACAAGGTCACGCTGCGCGCAGACGCGAACCAGGGCTGGGCGCCCGAGCACGCGGTCGATGTGATCCGGGGGTGGGAGGATGCCGGACTCGCCGTCGAGCTCGTCGAACAGCCGGTGCACCGCGACGATCTCGAGGGGCTCGCGTTCGTGACCGCGCACGTCGACACGCCCGTGCTCGCCGATGAGAGCGTGTGGACCACGCGCGACGCTCGCGAGGTCATCGCCCGGCGAGCCGCCGACATGGTGAACATCAAGCTGGCGAAGACCGGGGGCATCCGGGAGGCACTGGCCGTGCTCGACCTCGTGGAGCGAGCGGGGATGTCGGCGATCGTCGGCTGCATGATGGAGAGCCACGTCGGCATCGCGGCCGCGAGCGCCGTCGCTGCCGTGATCGACGGACGGTCCGGGTCAGCGACCGCGCACGAC
>NZ_JBQCIE010000010.1:0-69444 GCF_051954055.1 Humibacter sp.
GGAAGTCCCAGTACCGCCCCAGGTTCTGCACCGGACCGGTGATCGCCACGTCGCGCACGCTCCCCGGCTTCTGCCGCTGCGTCGCGGAGATGAGCGAGCTCGCCGTGCAGCCCTGGCCGTTGTAGGCGTAGACGACGAAGGTGTAGCGCTGGTTCGGCTGGAGCCCCGTGAAGGTGACGCTGCCGCCCTCCGTCTTCTTGAACGTCGACGACTCGGGGTCGGTGCTCAGCACCGGGTTGCCGGAGTCGACCCCGGTGACGGTGCAGCGCGGCTGAGCGCCGCCCTGGAACACCCCGGCGTAGTACTCGGTGATCGCCTTGCCGTTGGAGCCGAACACGCTCGACCAGCTGAGCGTCGCGCTCGTGCCGTCCGTCTGGTCCGGCGTCGCGACCGGGGCGATGCCGGTGAGCACCGGCGCACCCGCCGGCACCCCGCTGCCGGACGTCTGGTTCCAGGTCGCCCTGGACTGGTAGAACTGGTTCCTGCTGGCGATGGTGAAGCCGATGGAGGCGCCGTTCGCGATGCCGGCGTCGGTGACGTTCAGTGCGTACGCGGTGCCCGGTGCGTCGGAGCCGTTGACCTGCACCGCGTTGGTGAGGCCGCCGAGCGTCACCAGGTAGGAGGTGATCGGGCTCGCTCCCGGTGCGTTCGCCGGCTTGGTCCAGACCACGCGCAGGCCGTGGTCGAGGGGCAGCGCCGAGACCCCGGAGGGGGCGTTCGGGACCACGTCGGACCAGGCCTGCTCGACGTACGAGGTGGGATCGGACAGCCCGAGCGCGTTCTGCGCCCGGACGGTCAGCTGCACGGCATGGTCCGGACCGTTGCCGGGCGTCTGGATCGCGCACACCGTCGTCGTGCAGGTGGTCGTCGAGTACGTCGCACCCGTCGCCGCGATCGTCGCGGTCACCTGGAAGCCGGTGATCGGCGAGTTGTTGAAGGCGCCCGGCGTCCAGCTCAGGGTGAGGCTGCGGTCGGCGATGGTCGTGATCTGCACGTTCGAGACGGGAGCCGGCCGATCCTGGACCGAGACGACGACGGTCCCCCAGGTGTACCGGTCCGGGTCGCCCGTCGCGTCCGCCACCTCGTACTGCAGCGTGGTGTCCACCGGCTGCGCGTTCGGCGCGACCGACACGGTCAGCCGTGACCTGTCCGCACTAGGGGTCACCTGCACGCCCTGCGGCAGTGATCCGTTGGATGCCCCGCGCACGGCGACGACGGTCAGCGGCGTTGCGGGGAACGGGTTGGTCGCCTGGTCGTTGGCCAGCACGTCGACGCTCGTCGTCGCGCCGCGTTTTGCGGTCACCTGGTCGGGCTGCGGCACGGCGAGCGGTCTCGTCGACGGCACAACGGTGATGTCGATGCGGCCGGCCCTGCCGTCGTTCACCGCATCGCGTACGCCGACGAGGACGCTCAGCTGCGTGCCCTTCGGCGTCTTGTCGGAGACCTGAACGGTCAGCTGCGTGCCCTGCAGCGAGGTCGATGCCCCGTCGGGCTTCGGGTCCAGGATTCGGTACTGCAGTTCCGCCTGGTCCTTCGCGTACGGGTATCTGGTCAGCTTCGTCAGATCCAGCGTCTTCTGCTGCCCAGGCTCGAACTCCACCTGAGCGCCGGTGAACGTCGGCGGCTGGTTGTCGCGTGCGGTCACCGTGATGGGCAGCGCGAGCGTGGCGATGTGACCCTTCGGATCGCTCGCCGAAGATCCGTCGGTCACCTCGAACGAGATGGATGCCGGCCCGAAGTACCGTGCAGCACTTGTGAACACCAGCGTGTGGTTGTCGCGCACCAGGCTGTCTCCGTTGGCGTGCGTCGCGTGCACGTGCGAGGCATCCGTCAGTCTGATGTGTTTGCCGCCGGCGGCGACCACGTAGTCGTTCAGGTCGATGACGAGCGTCTTCTCGCTCGGCACCGTCAGCTTGGGCGCTCCCGGCTTCAGCTGGGGCAGCGCGTCCTCGTAGCCGGGGACCCAGATGAAGCCGTACGACGCCACCCTCGCGTCGTCGGGATGAGCGACCTTGAACGGGATGATCTGGGACTTCGCCTGGATGCGCACCCGCACGTGACCGCCGGAGGTCACCTGGGCGGAGTCACCGAAGCCGGGCACGATGGAGAGCTTCAGGCTGGACACGGGACCGTCGGCGAAGAACACGTTCGCGAGCGGGTTCACGGTGATCTGCGAGCGTCCGAGGATGTCGGCGAGACCGACCACCGTGTCCTGCACGACGGGATGCGCGAGCGGCGCGTTCTTGGTCACGACGACGGTGAGGAAGTTGGAACTGGATCCGCCCGTGTCGTTCTGCACCGTGTAGATGAACCCGTAGCGGCCTTCCTTCTGCGGCGCGACGATCTTCACGATCTTGCCCGAGATCTTCGCCTTGGCGATGCCGTTCGACGTGCGCTGCACCGAGGCGATGTGCAGCGGGCTGCCGTCTGGGTCGGAGTCGTTCGCGAGCACCTGCACCGAGACGGTTCGGCCCGGCCGCACCGTCACCTGGTCCTCCACGGCGACCGGGTTGCGGGCAGCGCCGTCCTGTGGCGCGATGCCCACCCGCACCGTGCCGTCGGCGTGCGCTCCGAGGGCATCGACGAGCGTGTAGTCGAACGTGTCGGTGCCCGCCGCATAGTCGCCGGCCTGGTACTCGATCCAGTCGGGCCCGACCTCCGTCACTGCGCCCTTCTGCGGGTTCGTCGACTGCCCGACGAGCTTGACGGAGTCGCCGTCGGGGTCGACGCCGTTCAGCGGGATCGGGATGCGCACCGTGTTGCCCGCCAGCACCCGGGCTGTGACGGTCTGCGGGATGGGCGGACGGTTCGACTGCAGGTCGAGCTCGCGCACCGCGATCGTCACCTGCGCCGTCGCCCACTGGCCGTCGGCGTCGTCCACCCGGTACACGGCCGTGTAGTTCCCTGGCTTGTCCGGCGCGAGGTAGCGGAGTTCGTTACCTGACGCGAACAGCAATCCGGCACCCTTCGGCAACGGTGTCGGTAGCACGGGGTCGAGTGTGAGATCGTCGCCGTCGGCCTGCGAGTCGTTGTCGAGCACGGGGATGTCGATGGCGTCGCCGACGCGCACGGTCGCGCTGTCGGGGTTGGCCACCGGTGGCTGCCGCACGGCGGGTCGTGGGATCTCGATGACCCGCACGGTGCCCTGCGCCTGCGCCGTGCCGTTGCTCACCGTGTACCCGAACGAGACCGGCCCGTCCAGAGGACCGGTCAGTGTGACGCGCAGGATGCGCTGCTCCAGCACCTCGACGCGAACGCCCTGATTGGCGGCCGGCGACTGGGCGGCCGTGATCAGCAGCACGCCGCCCGCCGGGTCGAAGTCGGTGGCGAGCACGTCCACCTCCTGCGAGCTCTGCTGCTCGATGAAGGCGGTGTGCGGGACCGTCACCGGCGTGTCGCCGGCATCCTGCGGCATCGTGACCACCACGCGCACCTCTCCGGTCGCGGTCGTGGAGCCGTCGGTCACGGTGTACTCGACGTAGTGGCTGCCTGCCGAGTCGGAAGTGAACCCGAACGTTCCCTCGTCGTAGTTGGGGCTCAGCGTGACGTCCGGCTTCTCCGGCACGGATGCCAGTCGCACCGGGCCGACGCCGCCGCGCACGTGGGCGAGCGGCGAGATCGTGATCTGGTCCCCTGCGACCACGGTGGCGACGAACGGCTCCGCGATGATCGGGACGTCCGTCGGCGGCCGCACGGTCACGGTGAGGGAGCCGTGCGCCTCTGCGCGCCCGTCCGACATGGTGAGCGCGACCGACTGCAGGCTCCCGCCCTTGCCGGCATCCGTGAACGTGACGGTGCCTTGCGGAGTGAATGTCACGGTGTTCGGCGATGCGGTCGATGCTGACGTGAGGTAGAACGGGTCGCCGTCCGGGTCGTACCAATCGCCGAGCACCTGAGTGGACACCCGTCCCCCGGCGGCGACGGTCGCCTTCGTGGCACGCACCTGCACGGGCGGTGAGTTCTCGTTCGGCTGCCGCACCGTCACCGTGACGTGGGCGTTCGCCTGTCCGCCGCGGCCGTCGCTGATCGTGTAGTCGAAGTCGATCTGACCGTGCGCGTCCGACGGCAGCGTGATCTGCAGCTCCTGGTCGTCGGCGGTGCGCTGGATGCGAGCGGTCGCCTGCGGCACCGGGGTGAACGAGTCGATGACGAGCACGTCGCCGTTCGGGTCGTAGTCGTTCAGGAGCACCGGGAGCGGGGTCGTGACGCCGGGACGCGCACCGAACTGGTCGTCGACGGCGACGGGCGGCTCCTGAGTCTTCTCGTACGTCGGCGGCTTGTCTTCGGTGTTCTCCTCGGTCTGCTGCGTCTGGTCGTTCTGCTTGGCGAAGTCCGCCCAGTTGTCGATCACGCTGTTGCCGTGCTGCACCGACCATGTCGTCCCGTGCACCGTGTCGTTGAGCACGACGGTGTCGTCGTTGACGCGGAAGGCGAGTTCTGCGCCGGGACGGACCTGGGCGAGCGTTCCCGATCGGCCGGCCTCACCGCCCGAGCAGGAGCGCCACGTCTGGCCGGTGTCCCAGGCCGCATACAGGCATCCGTTCACCCAGACGGGCGCGGCGGCCGTGCCGAATCCGCCCTGCAACGCCCGTCGCACATCACCGCTGCCCGGCACGAGGTAGACGCCGGAGTCCGAGGCGATCGTGAGGTCGACGTTCGCGTCGGATGCCTGCGCCAGCACCCCTTGATCGCCCACGACGGCCGGCAGCGTTCTGGTGCCGCCGGACGTGCGCAGAACGCGCGCGGCGTCGTCGTACAGCGCCCAGTCGCCTCCCGTGGACGTGAGCTGCACATCGGCGGCGGACTGGTGCTTCGTGAGCGGGCCGATGTGCCAGGTCTGGGCGACGCTGTCACCGGTCGCAGCGTCGATCCGGTAGACCGTCCCGGCCTGCTGCGAGTAGGCGAACAGCGTGCCGTCCGGGGTGAGCGAGGTGATGATCCGGCTTCCGAGGTCAACAGTCGGGGTGGATGCCGATGTGTACGACTGCAGATCGGTCAGAGGCACCAGCCAGATGCGGCCCGTCGCCAGCGATTGGATGACGGCGCGCGAGCCCGCGATGCCGACCTGGGCATCCTTCGGGGGCAGCGCGACCGCCTTGCCCGCCGTGACCGTCGCCGGGTCGACCTTCGAGACGGTGTTCGTGCTGCGGTCGACGAGCAGCACAGACTTGCCGCGCTGCGCGACGTCGACCGACTCGTCACCGGCCGTCACCGCCGAGTTGAGCGCGTTCACCTGCGTGTTCGCGCGCCCGAGCAACTGCTTGGAGGAATTCGTGACCCACACCGCCGCATCTCCGAGCACCATGCGCTGCTGCACGAACCCGCCGGAGACGATGGCGATGGTCGTCACGAGCGCGATGATGACCACCCCCGCCGCAATGGTGAGCGTCACCGAGCGGTGACGCAGGAGGAGCGCAGCGGTGCGGTGACGGCCGATGAAGGAACGGATCACGACGAACCCGCCGGATCGACGCACTTGGCGGCACTGGTCTCACCCGTGCGGCCGGAGCGGTTCACCGTCACAGTGAGGCACACTCGCCGGTCGGCGGAGTCGACCGTGAAGGTCGTGCTGCGCTGCAGGCTCGACGAGGCTCCGTCCACACTCACCTGGTACTCATCGCCGGAGGCCAAGCCGGGGTCCTGCCAGCTGAACTCGATGGAGCCGCCCACCACGTGCCCCTCGATGTTGCGCACGACCGGGATGTCGCTGGGCGTCGCGGCACGCACGAGCACGAACGAGAGCGTGCCGATGAAGGCGGCGCCGAGCACGACGCACGCGGCGATCAGCCACCTCGCACCGGCGCCCATCCGAGCCGGCCGGCCGGTCGTGGCTGCCCCGGTCTCTCGTCCCTGGCTGCGCTCTCCCGTGTGCGTCTCGCCGTCACGACGTCGCCTGCGCCGTTGCTCGGGCGACACGGACACCACGCCCTTCACCCGGGTACGGTCCTCGTCCTCCACGACCGCGGCAGCGACCCATTCGTCGGTCGCCACGTCGGCGGGCGTCGGCGAGAACCCGAGCTCCGCCTCGACGGACTGCAGGTCGCGGATGAACTCGAGCACGCTGTGCTGTCGCGCCTCGGGACGCTTCGACATCGAACGACGCAGCACGGTCTCGAGTCGCTCCGGAACGTCTTCGCGCCCGATCGGCTCCGGTTTGGCGCGCTGGATGCGGGAGATCAGCTGCGCTGACGAGTTGTCGGTGCCCGGCACCTCGAACGGCGACCGCCCGGCGATGAGCGAGTAGACGGTGGCACCGAGCGCCCATACCTCGCTGGCCACGGTGCCGGTCGTCTGGTCCGTGAGCACCTCGGGAGCCGACCATGGCACGGACAGCCCCACGGCATCCGTCAGCTCGGCGTCTCCGATGGTCGCGGCGATGCCGAAGTCGGAGAGCACCGGATGCCCGTACGCGGTCGTGAGGATGTTCGACGGCTTCACGTCGCGGTGCAGCACGCCCGCGCGGTGCGCCGTCTCGACGGCGCCGGCGATCTTGATGCCGATCGCGAGCGCCTCAGGCACGCTCAGCGGATCGGCCCGGTACCGCCGATTGAGCACGGGAGAGCACAGTTCCATGACCAGGTACGGGCGGCCGTCGGATGCCACGCTCGCCTGATACACGGTCAGCACGGCCGGGTGGGCGCTCAGCTGCGCCATCAGGTTGGCCTCTGCCTGGAACATGGCGCGCACGCTGGGCGTGACCACCTCGGCCAGCAGCACCTTGACCGCCACCTGCCTGCGCGGCATGTTCTGCTCGTAGAGGAAGACGTCGGCGAATCCGCCGGAACCGAGCGCCCGGACGTACGAGAACCCCGGCAGGTTGGGCGGGGCGGAGGGCAGCCTCGTGGCCATGCGCGCCTCCCGGTCTCGTCGGTCGTCATCGTCCCCGGCCGGGGAAACGTGCACCATTGTAGGCGGCGCACGGCGGCCTCGGCCCGCGGGCTCGACGGACGTCTCGTTCTTTCTCGGTGCCGCCCCGCTCAGCGCCTTCTTGCGCTGCGTCTGGGGGACGAGACCGGTGCATCCGGTGTGCCGAGCACGTCGACCACGACCACGGTGACGTTGTCCCGGCCTCCGTTGCCGAGCGCGGCATCCATCAGCTGTCCCGCCGCATCGAGCGGGCTGGTGCCCACCGTGAGGAAGTGCCGGATGCCGTGCTCGGTCAGCTCCTTGGTGAGGCCGTCCGAGCAGGCGAGCAGCCTCGTGCCCGCCACCACCGGAACCAGGCTGAAGTCGGGAACCGGGTCCTCGTTGAACCCGACGGCACGGGTGATCACGTTCGAGTGCGGGTGCACCTCGGCCTCCGACGGCGTGATCGCGCCGGCGTCGAGCAGCTCCTGCACGATCGAGTGGTCGACGGTGAGCTGGCGGAGCTCGCCGTCTTCCAGCTCGTACACGCGGGAGTCGCCGATGTTGAAGACGAGCCAGCTGGGTTCGCCCTCTGCCAGGGTGAGCGCGAATCCGGTGACGGTCGTTCCGGTGCCGAGCTCGGTCTGCCCCGCGCCCTTGTCCATGTCGGCGACCGCTGCCCGCAGCGACGAGTCGATGGCGCGCTCGTCGACGTACTGCGCGGAGACCCGCTCCGACAGTCTGTTCACGACGGCTGCACTGGCCACGTCGCCCGCACTGTGGCCGCCCATCCCGTCGGCGACGGCGAAGATGGGCGATTTGGCGATCAGGCTGTCCTCGTTCACCGCCCGCCGATAGCCCTTGTCGGTCAGGGCCGCCCAGGTCAGGGTGATCCGCGCGTCTTTGCCGGGCACGGCGATGTGGTGCCGCTTACTGCTGCGCCCGATCTGTGTCACGCGAGCATCCTCTCGGCTGGGTCTGCGGGGCGATCGGGTCCGGGTCGCCGTCTCGGGCCGTGCCCCGGCATGGACACATCCCGGCGTTCGCACATCGACGAATCACGAGATCAAGCCTACGGGGGTGATGTCGATGATAGTCCCGTCGCCGATCTCGACCGCCGCGTGACCGTGCACCGCAAACGACTCACCCGGACGCAGCCTTCTGGCCCGTCGGCCGTCGACGCTCACCCGCGTGCCGTTCCTCGACTTCAGATCCGTCACGACGACGACCCGCCCGGTCGGTTCGATCCGTACGTGCGACGCCGAGATCTCCTGACCGGGTGACGGCACCGCCACCAACAGGGGGTCGATGCCCGACCGTCTGGTCGACATGGGCCGCCGTCCGAACACAACGGGACGCTCGAGCGGGATCTGCTCCTGCCCGCGGATGCCCACCAGCACTCGGCCGCGCACCTCGCCGTTCTCGGACGGCGGCTCGACGACGGTGGCCGGCGCCGGGGGCAGCAGGGGTGCCGTGGTCGGCGCCGGGGGCAGCACCGGTCCTTTCTGCGGTGTCGGCGCCGGCAGCGCCCCTAACTGAGGTGTCGGCGTCGGCGGGGGCCGGAAGAGTGACGCCCGTTCCACGGTGAGCTCGTCCGGCTCACTCCGCGGTGCCAGCCTGACCTGCATGGCTGGTCCACTACGCCGCACGGTCTCCTCGTCGAACCCCGGAGGGGCGGAGGCGGGTGGTCGACGCACGGTGTCGTCATCGAGCGCGGCAGGCGGCCTCGCGTATCGCGCACGAGCATCCGCACCGTCCTCGGTCTCTCGGGCCACCGGCCGTTCGGGTGCGGCGGCGGACCACAACACCGATCCGGCGTTCGCGATTCCGAGGCCGATCGGCAACGCCGCCGACGTCAGCCGCGCTACGCTGTCGAATCGTCTGGCCGGGCCGCCGAGCTCAACGGCGACGACATCGCGGAACGTGGCGATGAGCCATGGCTGCATGCCCGACGACGAGAATCGTCGCGCCCCTCCCACGGAATAGACGTCGATCACCGCTCGCCCTCGAGCGACGGCGGTGATCTGCCAGCCGTCGACGCCGTCCGCGTCGAAGTGCACGACCGCGAACGAGTCGACCCCGTTCTCGCCCACCGGGATCGCGGAGACCACGCGTTCCAGCTCGGTCTCGGCGGCCCCTGCCAGTGCCGCGAGCGACTGGATGCCGCGCTCGCCCGGTGCCGCCTCGATGAGGGCGACGAACGACTCGCCGACGATGACGATCCAGTCGTCCTCCGGCGGGCGAGGAGCCGTCGCGTGCACGAATCCACGGTGACGTCCGAACGGCTGCCCCTGTGCCACGTGTCCCCTCCCCTGCCAGGTACGCTGCTTCGTCTCATTCTGGCGTGTCCCGGTCGGCGAACGCCCACTCGGGCAGCGCGCCCGCGTCGAGCAGTGTCTCCACAAGACCGGCGAACGGGTATCCCGGATCCGCCTCGTGCGACGCGCGCACATACTCCCCCGCCACCGATCCTCTGCCGAGCGCCCAGTTCAACCAGGCGAGCGATGCCAGGCAAGGGGCGCGCTCGGCCGCCGGCAACCGGGCCGCGACATGGCGCACGAGCTCGATACCGCGACGCGCACCTTGCGCACTCGGGCGGGGCATTCGCCCGAGTCCGACCAGCGCCATGGCGATCTCCTCGTCCGCCACTGGAGCGCCGGTTGCACACTGCTCCCGGAACCGCCAAGCGCGTCGTCCGGTCGTCCTCCCCCACATCCACGTGAAGAGCACGACATCCCTGCTACTGGGATCGTCGAACACGCGTGCAGTGAGGGCGGCGGACGCCGGCCCCATGGCGGACGTCCTCCAGCCCGCACTGAACTCGGCGAACCAGATCGGGTCGGGCATCCGCTTCTCGAGGCGAAGGGCATCGAGCGCGGACCTGGTGCGCTCGATCTCCGCGGCATCGACCTCCGGCAGCTCCGCCTCTCGCGCCGGCGGATCGTGCACCGGCAGGCAGTCCGGATCGAGCCGCCGCAACCGCCATGCGGCATCCAGTTCGTCCCTGGGGCGCGCGGCCTCCCCCTCGTGACCCCAACCGTCGGAAGACACGAACAGCGCGTCGCGCACGGTGAACCCGGCGGAGACCGCGGCGGTGCGCAGCTCGGCGAACAGCTCGGCGTGCGGCGTCCCGCCGGCGCACGAGTCGTCGGTGAAGACGATCGGCACGACGGCGTCCGCTCGGCGCACCCGGCACGCCATCCCGACCACCGTGGCCGCGTACTCGGCGAGCGCCACGCCCTTCGGTGGACGCCCGCGTTTGCCGCGGGCCGGCCGGTCGGGCAGGTCCACCCGAAACGTTCCGCAGGTCGTGGAGCCGCTCATCGTGATCAGCACGAGGCTGCGCTCGGGCTCGAAGCCGATCAGCTCCGGAACATGGGAGAGGAGGTCGAGGGTGTCGGTGGCGACGATGCGTTCGGGCATGGCGACCAGCGTGTCGCGCGACGGATGCCCGTGGCAGGCGACCACGGGCATCCGTTCACTCGAGCGCTGTCCTGCCCACTGTGGACGGAAAGCTCAGACCTCGTCGGTGACGGCTCCAGCGAACTGAGCGTTGTACAGCGAGTAGTAGGCGCCGCCGGCAGCGAGGAGCCCGGCGTGGGTGCCCTGCTCGACGATCCGGCCCGACTCCATCACGAGAATGAGATCGGCATCGCGGATCGTGGAGAGCCGGTGCGCGATGACGAAGCTCGTTCGTCCCTGCCGCAGCGCGCTCATCGCCTTCTGCACGAGAAGCTCGGTGCGGGTGTCGACCGAGCTCGTCGCCTCGTCGAGGATGAGCACGCTCGGCCGGGCGAGGAACGCGCGTGCGATCGTCAGCAGCTGCTTCTCGCCCGCCGAAATGTTGCTGGCGTCGTCATCGAGCACGGTGTCGTAGCCATCCGGCAGCGAGCGCACGAACCGGTCGACGTAGCTGGCTTGCGCCGCTTCGACGATCTCGTCCTCCGTGGCATCCGGGCGACCGTACGCGATGTTGTCGCGAATCGTTCCGGCGAACAGCCACGTGTCCTGCAACACCATTCCGATGCGACTGCGCAGCTCGCGACGCGTAAGTGAGGTGATATCCGTGCCGTCCAGCGTGATGCGGCCGGAGTCCACCTCGTAGAACCGCATGATGAGGTTCACGAGCGTGGTCTTGCCGGCGCCCGTAGGGCCGACGATCGCCACCGTCTGCCCGGGTTCGGCGACCAGGGACAGATCCTCGATGAGCGGCTTGTCCTCGACGTACCGGAACGACACGTCCTCGAACTCGAGGCGTCCCGTCGTCTCCCCCATCGCCGCCGGGGCATCCGGATCAGGCGACTGCTCGTCGGCGTCGAGCAGCTCGAACACGCGCTCTGCGGAGGCAACGCCGGACTGCAGCAGGTTGGCCATCGAGCCCAGCTGCGCCAGGGGCTGGGTGAACTGCCTCGAGTACTGGATGAACGCCTGCACGTCGCCGATCTGGATGACGCCCGCCGCCACCTGCAGGCCGCCCACCACCGCGATTCCCACGTAGACCAGGTTCCCGACGAACTGCATGGAGGGCATGATGATGCCCGACACGAACTGGGCGCCGAAGCTGGCCCGGTACAGCTCCTCGTTCTTCTCATCGAACCGCTTGTTCACCTCGCGCTGACGACCGAACACCTTCACGATGGCGTGACCCGTGTAGGTCTCCTCGATCTGGGCGTTCAGCGCGCCGGTGTTGCGCCACTGGGCGACGAACATCTTCTGCGATCGCTTGGCGATCACCATCGTGACGAGCAGTGTCAGCGGGATCGACACCAGCGCGATCACGGCCAGCAGCGGCGAGATCACGAACATGATCACGAGCACGCCGACGACCGTGAGCACCGAGGTGAGCACCTGGCTCATCGTCTGCTGCAGGCTCTGCTGCACGTTGTCGATGTCGTTGGTGACGCGGCTGAGCAGCTCCCCGCGCGGCATCGTGTCGAAGTACTTCAAGGGCAGCCGGTGGATCTTCTCCTCGACGTCCCTGCGCAGCCGGTACACCGTGCGCATCGTGATCCCGTTCAGGATGTACGCCTGCAGCCAGCTGAACACCGACGCGAACACGTAGAGCGCGAGCACGATCATCAACACGTGCGACAGCGCGGTGAAGTCGATCCCGTGCCCGGGGGTCAGGTGCATCCCGCTGAGCATGTCCGCGACCTGCCCCTGCCCGTTCCTGCGCATCCCCTCCAGCACCTGCGCCTGGCTGGCGCCCGCCGGAAGGCCCTTGGAGATGAACCCGGCGACGATGATGTTCGTGCCCTCGCCGAGCAGCTTCGGGCCGAGCACGCTGAACGTCACGCTGACCACGGTGAGCAGCGTCACGAACACCAGCCCGACCGCCTCCGGCCGCAGCCTGCCCAGCAGCCGCTTGGCGCTCGGGCCGAAGTTCATCGCCTTCTGCGCGGGCATGCCCGCACCACCGAACGGTCCACCGCCTCCCGGTCCGCGCCTGGGCATCGGAACGCGCTGCGTCGTCTTCGTCTCGCTCATGCCGCTTCCTCCGCCGTCAGCTGCGACGACACGATCTCCGCGTACGTCTCGGATGTCTCCAGCAGGTGCTCGTGCGTTCCGGCTCCCACGATCCTTCCGTTCTCCAGCACCAGAATCTGATCTGCGTCGGTGATGGTCGAGACACGCTGGGCGACGATCACGAACGTCGCACCTCTCTCCTTGTCGCGCAGGGCTCGCCGCAGGCGGGCATCCGTTGCGAGGTCGAGCGCCGAGAACGAGTCGTCGAACACGTAGATCTCTGCGCGCTTGACGAGCGCCCTGGCGATCGCCAGCCGCTGCCGCTGTCCGCCGGAGACGTTCGTGCCGCCCTGCGCGATCTCGGCCTCCAGCCCGCCGTCCATCGCCTGCACGAAGTCCTTCGCCTGGGCGATCTCCAGCGCGCGCCAGAGCTCCTCGTCACTGGCATCCGGCTTCCCGTAGCGAAGGTTGGATGCCACGGTGCCCGAGAACAGATAGGGCTTCTGGGGCACGAGGCCGATGCGCGCCCACAGCACGTCGGGGTCGAGCTCGGCGACGTCCACGCCGTCGATCAGCACGGAACCGCTCGTGGCGTCGAAGAGCCGCGGCAGCAGATTGATCAGCGTCGTCTTGCCTGAGCCGGTCGACCCGATGATCGCGACGGTCTGGCCGCGCTCGATGCGCACGTTGATGTCGCTGAGCACGGGATCCTCGGCGCCCGGGTACGCGAAGCCCACCTCGAACAGCTCGACGGTGCCCTGCTCCCGCAGCTGGGTGACCGGATGCTCGGATGCCTTCACCGTCGACTCCGTGTTCAGCACCTCGCCGATCCGCTCCGCGCAGACCGCCGCGCGGGGGACCATCACGAACATGAACGTCGCCATCATGACGCCCATCAGGATCTGCATCAGGTAGCTCAGGAACGCGGTCAGCGTGCCGACCTGGAGCGATCCGTCGTCGATGCGGAACGCGCCGAACCAGATCACAGCGACGCTGGAGAGATTCAACACGAGCATCACCGTCGGGAACATCAGCGCCATCAGGCGGCCGGCCCTCAGCGCCGTCTCGGTGACCTCGTCGTTCGCGGTCTTGAACCTGTCGCGCTCGATGTCCTCTCGCACGAACGCGCGTACGACACGGATGCCTGACAGCTGTTCCCGCAGCACCCGGTTCACCTGGTCGATGCGCTTCTGCATCTTGCGGAACTGCGGCACCATGCGCGAGATGATCAGCACGACGCAGATCAGCAGGATGGGCACGCTGACCGCGATGAGCCAGGACATCCCGAAGTCCTGCTGAATCGCCAGGATGATGCCGCCGATGCACAGGATCGGCGCCGACACGAGCAGCGTGCACGTCATGAGCACGAGCATCTGCACCTGCTGCACGTCGTTCGTGTTGCGCGTGATCAGGGACGGTGCACCGAACTTCGTGACCTCGCGTTCGGAGAAGTCGCCGACGTGGGAGAAGAGCGCGCCGCGCAGATCGCGGCCGAGTCGCATGGATGCCTTCGCCCCGAAGTACACGGCGACGATGTTGCAGATCACCTGCCCGAGCGTGACGACCAGCATGAACGCGCCGTTGGCGAGGATGTAGCCGGTGTCGCCCTTGATGACCCCCTTGTCGATGAGGTCGGCGTTCAGGGTCGGCAGGTACAGCGAGGCGAACGACTGCAGCAGCTGGAACACCACGACGGCGGCCAGTAGCGGCCAGTGCGGCCGCAGGTACCGCACGAGCAATCGCATCAACATGAAGGGGTCCTTTCCAGGTCGTGCGCGGTGTCGTCCGCCTGGGCGTCGCGTGCCGGTGCGCCGGCTCCGACGAGTGCGCGGGCGGCCCGCTTGCGTGCGGCATCCTCGTTTCCGGCCGTCGTGTCTCCTGCGATGCCGTAGACGATGAGCCGGGTGAGCGTGTCGTCGTCGAACGAGGCCTCCACGGTGAACCCGGGAATGGACATCGCGAAGGCGACGAGACGGATGAACGGCGCGACGTGCTCCGCGGGAACGTTCAGCCGGTCGAGCTCGGGCTCGACCAGCCGCGCCACGATGGAGACGTACTCCCATTTCTGCCCGGGCTTCGGATTCCTGACGTGCGGCGGCTCCGAGCCGGTGTACCCGATCGCGGACATGATGCTGATCACGCCGTGGAATCTCTGCCGCAGCACGCCGAGGATGCGCGACACCTTGGCCTCGAGCGACAGGGCGGGGTCGATCTCGGCCAGGCTGGCTCGCACAGGAGCCGGGTCGAGGTAGACGTCGGCCGCCTCGCGGAGCAGCGTCTCCTTGTCGCCGAACACCCGGAAGATGGTGCCTTCGGCCACCCCGGCGGCCTCGGCGATCTGGCGAGACGTCAGCGCCGCGCCGTGCTCGATCATGGCGGGGATCACCGCATCGATGATCGCCGCCTTCCGTTCCTCCGGGGGTAGCGGGCTGGCGCGATTGGGTATCTTCGGCACGCGCCGATGCTAACTGAGTGTGCGCTCACTCCGCAACGGTACGGGGCGACGCGTCGGGCTGTCGCGCTACGGAGATCGGCTCGCGCTACAGCTATCGGCGCGCGCTACAGAAGAATCGTGTAGCGCGTGCCGATAGCTGTAACGGTTCGCGATCCCGAGGCTCAGGATGCCGTCAGCACGGTGAACTCGCGGGAGTACGCGGGCGATCCGGCACCTTCGCGCCAGGTGACGCGGATGCGAGGCGGCGGCGCTCCCCTACCGGCCATGACGCGGAACTGCAGCACGTCGTCGGGGTCAACATCGCGCGGGATCACCTCGTCGGGACGCACGAACTTCGGCGGGACGGTCACGTCGGACAGCAGCGCATCCTGTGCCTTCGCCAGGCCGGTGTTGCGCAGCGCCCAGGTCGAATTGCGCACGCGTTCCAGGCGCCATGACACCTGCACCACCCGCTCGGTGGCTCCTCCGCGGCCCGCGACGTCATGGTCCTCTGCTCGCTGCACGGTCGCGCGTCCCGGTGCCTGCTCGCGTGACGAGGCCGCGGCCGCCGGTACGCCACCGGCGAGGGCGCTGGCCTGGATGCGTGCCGCCTCCGCCTCGGCGTGCTCGGCCTTGTCCGACGCCTCCTCCGCCTCCCGTCGGCTTGCGGCTGCTGCAGCCTGGGCCGCGGCAGCGGCCTGTGCAGCGCGAGCCGCCTGCTGCGCCGCATTCGCCGCATCCTGCCTGCCCTGGGCCACTCTCGTCTCGAGCTGCTCAAGTCCTGCAGCGGCGGCCTGCGCGTTGGTCTCGGCGCGAGCGACACCGGATGCCGCGGCCGCCGCACGCTCCTCCGCCGTCCGTGCCCGCACCAGGGCGACAACCGCGAACGCGATCGCCACGAGTGCGACGACGAGAGAGATGACATCCAGGAGTACCACGGAGGAATTCTAGGTCTCTGCGTCCACAGGCATTCGAATGGCGGATGCATCCACCGCGGCCGCCCGTATCGCCTCGCGTGTCGGATGCCGTGCGTACCGTCGAGCCATGGACGCATACCTGCTTCGCATGCCGAGCCCGATCGGCAGACTGGAACTCCTCTCCGACGGTTCGGCCGTCACATCGCTCACCATCGAGCGCGACGGCACACTGCCGCGCGACCATCTCCCGGAACGGCCGAACGACGTGCTCGAGACGGCGCGCGATCAACTCGACGAATACTTCGCCGGGGAGCGTCGCACGTTCGACGTTCCGCTGGCGCCGGATGGCACACCGTTCCGGCGAGCCGTGTGGGACCGGCTTCGCGAGGTCGGGTGGGGCGAGCACATCACGTACGGCGAGCTCGGCATGGCGGTGGGCAAGGCGACGGCCGGTCGCGCCGTCGGTGGAGCAATAGGCTCTAACCCCATACCTCTCTTCATCGGATGCCATCGCGTGCTCGGCGCTGACGGCCGCGTCACCGGGTACAGCGGTGGCCAAGGCATTCCGACGAAGCTCTGGCTCCTCGAGCACGAAGGGATCACCCTCGCCGCATGAGCGACACCGAACAAGCCGTGGCGCGGCCGGCGACAGTCGGCACGACCAGCGCCACCACGCCCCAGCGCCGCGGCGACCTCCTTGTTGGCGACGACGGCGTCGCCCGGTGCGCGTGGGTGGGCGCCGATCTCGAGTACCAGCGCTACCACGACGAAGAGTGGGGCACTCCCCTGCGGGACGACCGCGCCTTGTTCGAGAAGATCTGCCTCGAAGGGTTCCAGGCGGGACTCTCCTGGCGCACGATCCTGCTGCGAAGGCCAGCCTTCCGGGAGGCCTTCCACGGCTTCGATGTGCGGCGGGTCGCCGCGATGACCGAGGACGACGTCGAACGGCTGCTGCAGAACGCGGCCATCATCCGCCACCGCGGCAAGATCGAGGCGACCATCGCCAACGCCCGTGCGACCGCTGCCCTGGAGCAGCCGTTGAGCGAGCTGATCTGGTCGTTCGCGCCCGCGGATTGGCGAGACCGTGCTCCCGAATCGATGAGCGACGTTCCCGCGGTCACTCCCGAGTCCACCGCGCTGAGCCGCCGCCTGCGCGCACTCGGGTTCCGGTTCGTCGGTCCGACCACGATGTACGCGCTCATGCAGTCAGCGGGCCTCGTCGACGACCACCTGGCAGGATGCTGGCGCGCCGCCGGGCAGACAGGCTCGCACACATAGGCCGGGCCGGCGGAGATCCGGTGGTCCTGACGGTGTGCCTCGTGGTGACCGGTATCGCACTTGCCCGACCGCAGGCGATCAGAAACCCGATCATCGCACCGTGAACGACCACTCTGGCGCACGGAGGGGACGCGCGCCGACCTCATTCGCCGACCCGACGGTATTGCGTTCGCCCGCGTGTTCGAGAAGCGGTGGGGCCGCTGCGAGCGCCCTGATTGTCACCTTGTCGTCCCGGTGGGCGTCGCCGCAAATGATCGTGCCGACCCCCGCTGGCACATAGTCGATCCTAACTCAGTCAGCGACCAGCAGGACCTCACGATTGGCTGCGGATTCCATCCGGAACCCGGCCGAACGAGCCCACTCCACGAACCCGTGAACGGAGCGCACTCGCGGGCGTTCCAGCGCGAAGGCACGCACGAGCATCCCCTTCGCGTGCTTGTTGAAGTGGTTCAGTGCGCGACGCGTGCCGTCCGGTCCCTCGGTGACGACGCGCACGAAGGCGGTGTCGTCGCGGTCGCCCACCGGACCGAGCGCCACGTATCCCTCCGAACGCAGGTCGATGATCGGGCCGGCGACCTGGGCGAGCGCCGCAGTGACCGCCGATGCCCACAGCGAGCGAAGGCGGATGCCCGGAAGTCGCGACGTGGCAGACATCCGGTAGTCGGGGATGCGGTCGAGCGCTCCGATCGGCCCGAAGACGGCAGAGTGGATGGCGGCCGTACGGCCGAGGTGGCGGCGCGCCTCCTGCGGCAGCGTCGGGGCATCCAGCGCGTCGAAGAGCACGCCCGTGTAACGGTCGAGCGCCGGCATCACCGGCGCATCGAAAATGGCCGCGTTCGTGTCGAGCTCGTCGACCAGCGTTCGCGGGATACCGAGCGCCTTGGCCGCCTCATCCCGATCGCCGCTCGTGGCGACGTGCACGAGCGCCCGCGCGGTCTGCTCGCGCTCGGCGATAAGCTCCGGGAACCGCAGGTCGGCCAGGTCGAGGCGAGTACGGCCTCGGCCGCCCGCTCGCTTGGACTCGGACGGCGGCAGGAGGATCAGCACGAAATGCCCGGGCCCGGCTCCTGCGCGCGAAGCCTGCGAACGGCGCCAGCGTCACGGCGACGCGCGGTGCGGCGGCTCCTCCCGCTCACGGCGCGAGGAACCGAATGGCGGCCTCGACGTTCTGCCCTAGCGAGTTCGCCGTGTCCAGCGTGATGCGCGGCAGCTCGGCGCACTCGCCCTTCCACGGCTGGTAGTCTTCCAGGCTCTGCTCCACGGCGCGCCAGGAGGGTTCCTCGAAGTGCGGCAGATTGCGCACCCGCTTCTCCAGCCGCATGCGGTGCAACTCGGGGTCCGAGCACTCCACCTCGATCACTCGCAGCGGCACGTCGGCGCGCCGCGCGAGATCGCGCCACTGCAGGCGTGCAGGCTCAACGGCGTTCACGGCGTCGACGATCACACTGTGCCCTGACATCAGCACCTGCTCGGCCAAGGTCTCCGCCACGAGATACGCGGCCAGCCCGGTCGGCTGGTCGGCGTCGATGCCGGCGTGCAGGATGGCGGACTCGATCGGGTCGACGGACACGATGGTCGCGCTCAACCGTGCGCTGATCACCTCTGCGATCGTCGACTTGCCCGCGCCGGGCAGGCCGGCCATCACCACGAGTGCCGGAACACGGATGTCCCCGAACTGTCGGTCAACCGTCACCGCTGCCACTTCGGCCCCCTCCCCGCCTTGCCTGCTGCCGGCCTGAGTCCCCCGGTCAGACCAGCTCGGCCTTGCCTGCGAGCACGGTCAGTTCGTTGTTCTCGAACGACACGAAACCGTCCGCCGCGCTGGCGACGAGACGCTCCCCGCCCGGAAGCGTGATGCGCACCTCGCCCTCGGCGAGCGTTCCGAGAAGCGGCGTGTGGCCGGGGAGGATTCCCACCTCCCCGATCGTGGTCCGCGCCACGACCATCGACGCATCGCCCGACCAGATCTCGCGATCGGCCGAGACGACGCTGACCTTGATGGTCGCCATGGTCAGCCGTTCTCCTTCTGGATCTTCGCCCACTTCTCCTCGACGTCGGAGATCGGGCCGACGTTGAAGAACGCCTGCTCGGCGACGTGGTCGAAGTCACCGCGGCAGATCGCGTCGAAGGACTCGATGGTCTCCTTCAGCGGCACCGTCGAACCCTCGACACCGGTGAACTTCTTCGCCATGTAGGTGTTCTGCGAGAGGAACTGCTGGATGCGGCGGGCGCGCGAGACGACGATCTTGTCCTCTTCGGACAGCTCGTCGACACCGAGGATCGCGATGATCTCCTGCAGCTCCTTGTTCTTCTGCAGGATCTGCTTCACGGTCGTGGCGACGCGGTAGTGGTCCTCGCCCAGGTAGCGCGGGTCGAGGATACGGCTCGTGGACGCCAGCGGGTCGACCGCAGGGTAGAGGCCCTGCGACGCGATCTCACGGGAGAGCTCCGTCGTGGCGTCCAGGTGCGCGAACGTCGTAGCCGGCGCCGGGTCGGTGTAGTCGTCGGCGGGCACGTAGATGGCCTGCAGCGAGGTGATGGAGTGACCGCGCGTAGAGGTGATGCGCTCCTGCAGCACGCCCATCTCGTCGGCCAGGTTCGGCTGGTAGCCGACAGCGGAAGGCATGCGGCCGAGCAACGTCGACACCTCGGAGCCCGCCTGAGTGAAGCGGAAGATGTTGTCGATGAACAGCAGCACGTCCTGCTTCTGAACGTCGCGGAAGTACTCCGCCATGGTCAGAGCGGACAGCGCGACGCGCAGACGCGTCCCCGGCGGCTCGTCCATCTGGCCGAAGACCAGTGCCGTCTTGTCGAAGACGCCGGCCTCCTCCATCTCGTGGATGAGGTCGTTGCCCTCACGGGTGCGCTCGCCGACGCCGGCGAACACGGAGACACCACCGTGGTCCTGGGCGACGCGCTGGATCATCTCCTGGATGAGCACGGTCTTGCCGACACCCGCACCACCGAACAGGCCGATCTTTCCACCCTGCACGTAGGGAGTGAGCAGGTCGATGACCTTGATGCCGGTCTCGAACATCGTGGTCTTCGACTCGAGCTGGTCGAAGGCGGGCGCCTTGCGGTGGATCGGCCAGCGCTCGGTGATCTCGATCTTCTCGCCGGGCTCGGCGTTGAGCACCTCGCCCGTGACGTTGAACACCTTGCCCTTGGTGACGTCGCCGACCGGGACCGAGATGGGGGCTCCGGTGTCGCGCACCTCCTGGCCGCGCACGAGGCCGTCGGTCGGCTTGAGCGCGATCGCACGGATGATGTCGTCGCCGAGGTGCTGGGCGACCTCGAGCGTGATCTCGTGCGCCTCTTCCTCGTCGCCGGTGAAGTTGATCGTCGTCTTGAGCGCGTTGTAGATCTCGGGGATCGAGTCGTGCGGGAACTCGATGTCGACGACGGGGCCGGTGACGCGGGCGATGCGGCCGACGCCCGGCGTCGTCTCCGCTACCGCGGCCTCGTTCTCGGCAGTGGCTGTCGGTGTCATTTCTTTCTCTCTCTGTTTCGTCGTCAGACGTCTACTGGGAGGCCAGTGCTACTGGGAAGCCAGAGCGTCGGCGCCACCGACGATCTCGGAGATCTGCTGCGTGATCTCGGACTGTCGTGCGTTGTTCGCCAGGCGCGTGTAGTTGGTGATGAGCTTGTCGGCATTGTCACTCGCGGCCTTCATGGCCTTCTGAGTGGCCGCGTGCTTCGCCGCGGCCGACTCCAGCAGGGCGTTGTAGAGGCGGCTGTGGATGTACGCGGGAAGCAGTGCGTCGAGCACGGTGTCGGCATCCGGTTCGAAGTCGTAGAGCGGGAGCATCGACTTGTCTTCGACCTCTTCGATGCCCTCCACGAGCTCGAGCGGTAGCAGGCGCACCACGCGCGGCGTCTGCACCAGCATGCTCACGAAGCGGTTGTAGACGATGTGGATCTCGTCCACTCCGCCCTCGTCGGTGTCTTTCGTGAACGCCTCGACCAGTTCGCTGCCGATCTCCAGCGCGTTGTCGAACGCCGGCGCGTCGGTGATGCCGACCCAGTCGCGCACGCTCTCGCGCTTACGGAAGGCGAAGAAGCCGACGGCCTTGCGCCCGACGAGATAGAAGACGACCTCCTTGCCCTGCTCGGTGAGCAGGGACTCGAGCTCGAGCGCCTCACGGATGACCTGCGAGTTGAACGCGCCGGCGAGCCCGCGGTCGGAGGAGAAGATCACGATTGCCGCGCGGCGCACGTTCTCGGCCTCGGTCGTGAGCAGGTGCTTCACGTTGGAGTGAGCGGCGACCGCCGCTACGGCGCGGGTGACCGCCCGCGTGTACGGGGCCGACTCCTGCACGCGAGCCTGCGCCTTGTAGATGCGGCTCGCGGAGATCAGCTCCATCGCGCGGGTGATCTTCTTCGTCGTCTGGGCAGAGCGGATGCGCTGCCGGTAGACCCGAAGTTGCGCTGCCATGGGACTCCTGTCTGGGTGTCAGCTCGTCGAAGGTGTCGCTCAGCGACGGCCCGTGACGATCTTCTCCTGGTCGATTTCCTCTTCTTCGATCGCCTCGTAGCGCTCGCTGCCCGGTTCGATCAGCGAGTGACCGGCGCTCGTCTGGAACTCGAGCTTGAAGATGTCGATCTCGCGCTCGAGCGTGCCGACCGTCTCGTCGTCGAGCACGTTCGTGTCACGAAGCGTGTCGAGAACGGTCGTCGTGCGACGCAGGAAGTCGACGAACTCGGACTCGAAGCGGAGGATGTCTTCCACCGGCACCTCGTCGAGCTTGCCGTTGGTGCCCGCCCAGATCGAGACGACCTGCTCCTCCACCGGGAACGGCGAGTACTGCGGCTGCTTGAGCAGCTCGGTCAGGCGCGCACCACGGTCGAGCTGACGGCGGGATGCCGCGTCCAGGTCGGAGGCGAACATCGAGAACGCCTCGAGGGCGCGGTACTGCGCGAGCTCGAGCTTCAGCGTTCCGGAGACCTTCTTGATCGACTTCACCTGAGCGTCACCACCGACGCGGGACACCGAGATGCCGACGTCGACCGCGGGACGCTGGTTGGCGTTGAAGAGGTCGGACTGCAGGAAGATCTGGCCGTCGGTGATCGAGATCACGTTGGTCGGGATGTAGGCGGAGACGTCGTTCGCCTTCGTCTCGATGATCGGGAGTCCGGTCATCGAGCCGGCGCCGAGCGCGTCGGAGAGCTTCGCGCAACGCTCGAGAAGACGCGAGTGCAGGTAGAACACATCGCCCGGGTACGCCTCGCGCCCCGGCGGGCGACGCAGCAGCAGCGACACGGCACGGTAGGCCTCTGCCTGCTTGGACAGGTCGTCGAAGACGATCAGAACGTGCTTGCCGTCGTACATCCAGTGCTGGCCGATGGCCGAACCGGTGTACGGGGCGAGGTACTTGAAGCCGGCGGGGTCGGAAGCGGGCGCCGCGACGATCGTCGTGTACTCCATCGCACCGGCATCCTCGAGCGCGCCCTTCACGGAGGCGATCGTTGAGCCCTTCTGGCCGATGGCGACGTAGATGCAGCGAACCTGCTTCTCGGGGTCGCCGGACTCCCAGTTGGCCTTCTGGTTGATGATCGTGTCGATCGCGATCGCGGTCTTACCGGTCTGGCGGTCGCCGATGATCAGCTGGCGCTGTCCGCGGCCGATCGGGATCATGGCGTCGATCGCCTTGATGCCGGTCTGCAGCGGCTCGTGCACGCTCTTGCGCTGCATCACGCCGGGGGCCTGCAGTTCGAGTGCACGACGGCCCTCGGTCTGCACGGCACCGAGTCCGTCGATCGGGTTTCCCAGCGGGTCGACGACGCGGCCGAGGTAGCCGTCGCCGACCGCGACGGAGAGGACCTCTCCGGTTCGGGTGACCTCCTGGCCCTCCTCGATGCCGGCGAACTCGCCGAGCACGACGACGCCGATCTCGTTCTCGTCGAGGTTCAGCGCGAGGCCGAGCGTGCCGTCCGCGAAGCGGAGGAGCTCGTTCGCCATGGCGCCCGGAAGACCCTCGACGTGCGCGATGCCATCGGCGGCATCGACCACGACGCCCACCTCGGTGATGGCGGTGGTGTCGGGCTGGTACCCGGTCACGAAGTCTTTGAGAGCGGCCCGGATCTCATCCGGGCTGATGCTGATGTCTGCCATTTCGTTTTCCTTGATGTGTGCGTCGTGCCGGGTCAGCCGGCCAGTTTCAGTCGCAGGTCGGCGAGACGGTTCGCCACGCTGCCGTCGATGACCTCGTCGCCGATCTGCACCCGGAGGCCGCCGATGAGCCGGGGGTCGATGGTGATCGCGAAACGGGGAGTGCGGCCGTACCGCTGCGTCAGCGAGGACCGCAGCCGGTCGAGCTGGGATGCGGTGGGCGGAGCGGCGGCGGTGATGGAGACGACCATGGCGCCGGCATCCTGGGCGACGATCTCGGCGATGTGCCCGACGACCTCGACGAGGCGCCTGCCGCGCTGCGTCTGGACCGCGTAGGTGACCAGGGCCAGGGTGGCGTCGCTCGCCTTGCCGGTGAGGAGCCGTTCGACGACCTCGACCCTTCGAGCCGGATCGCCCAGCTTGCTTCCGAGCGCGAGCTCGAGCTCGTCGTCGCTGTCGACGGCGCGGGCGAACGCGAAGAGCTCGGACTCGATGGTCCCGTCGTCGCCTGACGCACGTGCGACCGCGCGGATGCCGATCTCCTCGATGCCGTCGATCAGCTGCACAGGACTCGACCAACGCGACTGCGCGATCCCGCTCAGGATGCGCAGCGCGGCGGGGTCGTACGAACCGAAGATGCGGGTGACGAGCGCGCCCTTGTCGGCGGACTCGACGGAGGGGTCGGCGAGCAGCGCCTTCAGCTGCGGCGTGCTGTCGATCGTGCGACCGGCCGCCAGCAGCTGCTCACCGGTGCGTAGCGACACCTCGGATGCCTCGGCCAGTTCGGCCTTGGCGCGATCCAGTGCTTCGCGGGTAGCGGATCCCACTTACTCGCCCGCCTTCGAGAGCTGATCCTGCTCGAGGTCGGCGAGGAAGCGGTCGACGAGCGCCTCTGACCGCTTGTCGTCGGAGAGCACCTCGCCGACGATGCGGGAGGCGAGGTCGACGGCGAGCGTCCCGACCTCGGCACGCAGCGAGGCCAGCGCGCCGGCCCGCTCGGACTCGATCTGGGCCTGCGCGTTCGCGGTGATGCGGGCCGCCTCGGCCGACGCGTTCTCCTTGAGCTCCGCCAGGATCGCTGCGCCTTCGACGCGGGCCTGCTCGCGGATGCGGCCGGCCTCGGCACGAGCCTCGGCGAGCTGAGCGGTGTAGCGCTCGAGCACGGCGTTCGCATCGGCTTGGGCCTTCTCGGCGCGCTGGATGCCACCGTCGATCGCGTCGCGTCGCTCGTCGAGCAGCTTGTTGATCGCCGGCAGGCCCTTCACGATGAAGAAGACCAGGATGATGACGAAGACGATCGTGCCCCACAGAAGGTCAGGGATCGTCGGGATGAGGAGGTTCCCCTCGGCGACGACGGCTGTGGAGAGCATTAGGACTCCTTCGAAAAGTTGCTACTGGCCGGCTGAAGCGTTACGGCTTCGGGAACGGAATGAACGCGACGGCGATCGCGATGAAGCAGAGGGCCTCCGTCAGCGCGACGCCGAGGAACATGAGGCTCTGCAGGCGGCCCTGCAGTTCGGGCTGACGGGCGACCGACTCGATGGTCTTACCGATGACGTAACCCACGCCGATACCGGAGCCGATGACGGCCAGACCGAAGGCGAGCGGAGCGAGTTGTCCGACGATATTCACGTGATTGTTCCTTTCAAGGGGTGGATGATGCGGTGAAGCGAGCGGATCAGTGCTCTTCGGCCACCGCGAGCTGGATGTAGATGGCGGACAGGATCGTGAAGACGTAGGCCTGCAGGATCGCGACGAACAGGTCGAGCAGCGTGAACGCGATGCCGAAGGCGAAGGATCCGACTCCGAGCAGGCCGAGCAGGTTGCCGTCCGCGAGCACCGTGAAGAAGAAGAACTGCGTTGCCGCGAAGCAGAGCACGACCAGCATGTGACCGGCCATCATGTTCATCGTGAGTCGCAGCGTCAGCGTGACCGGCCGAACGATGAAGGTGGAGAGGAACTCCAGCGGCGTGAGCAGGAAGTAGAGCGGCCACGGCACGCCGGGGAGGAAGAGCGAGTCCTTCCAGAACCGCCACCCCTTCTCCTGCATGCCGGCGATGACGAACATGAACCAGGCGATGATCGCCATCACCATCGGGAGTCCGATGATCGAGGTGGGCGCGAGCTGGAACCCCGGTATCGACCCCATCAGGTTCATCCCGAGGATCAGGAAGAAGAACGTCATCAGGAGCGGCTCGTAGCGCTTGCCGACCCTCTCGCCGAGGTTCTGGTAGATGATGCCGTTGCGGACGAAGCCCACCATGTACTCGAACGCGACCTGCGTACGTGACGGCCGCAGCTTCATGTTCCTGGTGCCCAGCCAGAAGACCAGCAGGACGAGCACGCAGACCAGGATGCGAATGAGCATCACCCGGTTCAGCGCGAACGGAGTCCCGGCGAAGAGGACGTCCGGCGGGAAGAAGTCGGAGATCGACGGTCCCTCGAACCCACCGGAATTGTCGCCTTTGACGGACAGCACTGTGGAAAGAAGCATGGGCGTTATCAGGGCATTCTCCGGCATCGGTGTTCAACGAGGAACGGGGTCGGGGTCTGAATCACTCTACCAAACGTAGAAGGCGTTTCTGCACGCTCGTCTCGGGTCGCATCGCACGTTCCTTGACCAGTCGGCGACTGGTCACCGACGAGCATCGGGATCGTCGTCGACGGTCGCGGACGACTCGCTCGAAGTATCCGCCGAGGGCAGTTCGACGTCGACATACGGCACTCGCGCGCGCATGTACGCGACGCAGTCGAGGATCAGCGATCCGAGCACGGCGACGATGATCGTGAAAAACATCACACGTCCGTCGACCCACTTCTGCGATCCGACGAGCAGCACGACGATGACGAACACGATGACCTTGAGCAGCCACGCGCCCATGACGGTGCCGAAGTAGACGGGCGAGGTCAGGTCGCCGTTCGCGAGTCGGTAGGCGACGAGCATCGTGACCGCGGTCAGGCCGAGATACACGGCGGCCACGACCGCACCGAGAAGGCCGCCGAGCAGGCCGGGAACGCCGGAGACGGCCAGGCCGATCAGTCCGGCGACTACGGCGACAGCGATCGCGAAGATCGCTCCGTACTTCAGTGCGAGCATCAGCATCGGCCGGGCTCCCATCGGCCGCGGGCTCTGCCGTGCAGCGCTCGCAGGTCGGTGCGATTCGGTCATGATGCGGATTCCTTCCGTGGTTCGTTCTCAGACGGTCCGAGCTGCGACGGCTCGTGATGCGCCATTTGGTGTCGGGATGCCTCGGATGCCGCGTCGAGCGGATCGAAGCGGGCCGCGGCATCCGCTCCCCTGGCATCCGGCGGCATCAGTTCCGCGGCGACCTCAGAGCTCTTGCGCCTGCTGAGCGGGGCGAGGGTGAGCGCCGTGCAGACGACGAGTCCGACGCACAGGAAGACGATCGCGGGCCACAGCGGTTGGAAGTAGAACAGCAGGCAGCCGATCGAGACCACGGCCGTCCAGGCGTAGAAGATGAGCACCGCGTGCAGGTGGGTGTGACCCATATCGAGCAGGCGGTGGTGCAGGTGTTTGCGGTCGGCGCTGAACGGCGACTTGCCGGCCCGGACGCGCCGGAACACGGCGAGGCCGAAGTCGAGCAAGGGCACCACCAGCACCGCGAAGGGCAGGATGATCGGGATGAACGCGGGGAACAGCGCCCGCGCCCCGCCCTGCTGAATGGATGCGGGATCGAGCTGCCCGGTGACCGCGATGGCCGACGACGCCATCAACAGACCGACCAGCAGGGCACCCGTGTCGCCCATGAACATGCGGGCCGGATGCCAGTTCAACGGCAGGAATCCGGCGCACGCACCGACCAGGATGATCGCGATCACCGAGGCGAGGCTGAAGTAGTTGGACGGGCTCGTCTTCACCGTGATCAGGTAGCTGTACAGGAAGAACGCGCCGTTGGCGATGAGGGCGACACCGGCGACGAGGCCGTCGAGTCCGTCGATGAAGTTGATCGCGTTCATCACCAGCACGATGGCGATGACCGTCATGGCCACGCTCATCCACGGCGATCCGACCGTCACTCCCCCGCCCAGCGGGAGCGAGTAGATCTGCACGCCGAGCCAGGCCACGAGGCCGGCGGCCACGAACTGCCCGGCGAGCTTGGTCATCCAGTCGAGATCCCACAGGTCGTCGGCGACGCCGATCACGACGATCAGGAGTGCGGCACCGAGGATCGCGAAGACCGGCGTCGGGTCGGAGAACACGACGCCGAGCAGCGGGCCGCCGAAGCCGGGGAACGTCAGTGAGAAGAGGTACGCGACTCCGAACGCGACGACGATGCCGAGGAACATCGCGACTCCGCCGAGACGCGGTGTCGGCCTGGTGTGCACATCGCGGTCGCGGATGCGCGGATACAGCTTGAATCTCAGCGCCACCCGCCACACCACGATCGAGAGCACGAACGTGACGATCGCGGTGATCAGTCCGATGACGACGAGAAGGGTCATGTGGGCTGCTGGTCCCCTGCTGTGTCGGTCTCCAGCGCGTCACCGACGACCTCGCGGATCTGCTCGTCGGAGATGACACCGTGCCGAAGGATGCGGATCTTGCCCGATCCCGAGGCGAGAGCCGTGGCATCCACGATGGTCGAGGACGTCTCGGTGACGCCGCTCTCCGCGTAGTCGCCACCCACCTGTCCGCCGTCGAGGTAGATCTGCACGCTGTCGCCGAGCATCCCCTCGGCCTCTTGCGCGGTCGTGGCGGCGGGCATACCTGTCTTGTTCGCCGAGGAGACGGCGAGCGGTCCGGTCGAACGCAGGAGCGCGAGAGCGACCGGGTTGTTCGGCATGCGCAGCGCGACGGTGCCCTTGGTCTCGCCGAGGTCCCAGGAGAGCGAAGGCTGAGCGGGAAGCACGATCGTGAGGCCGCCCGGCCAGAACGCGCCGGCGAGGTCGCGGGCCTCCTGCGGAACCGTCTCGGCCAGCGCATCGAGCGTTGCAAGAGCGGGGATGAGCACGGGAGGAGGCGACTGGCGGCCTCGGCCCTTGGCAGCCAGCAGGCTGGCGACGGCGGTGGCGCTGAACGCGTCGGCCCCGATGCCGTAGACGGTGTCGGTGGGAAGGACGATGAGGTCGCCGTTCTCGATGGCAGTGCGCGCTTGGCTCGTGCCCTCGGCGAGACCGTCGTCGTCTGAGCAGTCGAAGAAGGTGGTCATGACCGCTCGATTCTAGGGTCTGTCTCTCCACGGGGGCTGCGCCGGTCGCTCTCGATTCCTCCAGATAGCCTTCTGCTTACGTTGCACACTGTTTATGCTCTACACTACGAGTACGCAATACACAGAACCGAGGAAGACGGAAGGCAGACACATGACGACAACGCATCAGCGGCCGGCCATCGAGGTGGCGGGTCTGCGCAAGGAGTACGGCAAGCACGTCGTGCTCGACGGCGTGGACTTCCACGTCGTCCGCGGCGAGATCTACTCGCTGCTCGGCCCTAACGGGGCGGGCAAGACGACGACGGTGAACATCCTCTCCACCCTCATCAAGCCGGATGCGGGCACCGCCCGAGTCGCCGGGGTCGACGTGCTGCGCAGACCCGCCGCGGCACGCAGCAGGTTCGCACTGACCGGGCAGTACGCCTCGGTCGACGCGTTCCAGACCGGCAGAGAGAACCTGGTGATGATGGCCTCGCTCAATCATCTTGACGGCGCAGCCAGGCGCACAAGGGTCGATGAGCTGCTCGACGCGTTCGACCTCGGTGAGGCCGCGAATCGCAAGGTCGCCGGCTATTCGGGCGGCATGCGACGACGCCTCGACCTCGCGATCAGCCTGGTCGCGTCGCCCGAGGTGCTGTTCCTCGACGAACCGACCACCGGGCTCGACCCGCGCAGCAGGTCGCAGCTCTGGTCACTCGTCGCGGGCCTCGCGGCCAACGGAACGACGATCCTGCTCACCACCCAGTATCTGGACGAGGCGGAGCGGCTTGCCGACCGGGTCGGCGTCATCGACGGTGGACGCATCGTGGCCACCGGTACTCCGGATCAGCTCAAGTCCGAGGTGAGCGGCGATCACATCGTGTTCTCGTTCGGCGCGCCGGGCGATGTCGAGCGGGCGGCCGCCCTGGGTCGCGGGCGGCCTGACCTCGACGTGGACGCGGACGCGCTGACGGTGCGGATGCCGTCGACCGATGCCGTCGCGGACATCCGTTCGTTCCTCGCCCAGACGGCTGCGCACGACATCCAGGTGACCGACATCGCGATCGTCGGTCCGACGCTCGACGACGTGTTCCTCACCCTGACCGGCACGAGCGCGGCGCAACGCGCGGCAGCAGACAAGAGCATCACCGACAAGAAGGAGAAGGCGGCATGACCACTATCGACTGGGCTCCGGGTATCGCCCGGACGAAGAAGAGGGGACTCGGCACTTCCCTGGCCGACGTCGTCGCCATGTCGGGCCGGGAGCCGCGGCGCACCCTTCGAAGCGTGGACGCGCTCATCACGGCGTTCGCGATTCCGGTCAGCATCATGCTCGTGTTCGTGGTGATCTTCGGCGGCGCGCTGGAGTCCGACGGGGACTACGTGAACTACGTCGTGCCGGGAACGCTCGTGCTCTGCCTCGGATTCGGCTCCGCGGCGACGGCAGTGGCGGTCGCGCAGGACGTCACGAGCGGCACCGTCAACCGGTTCAAGACCCTCCCGATCCTCGGCTCCGCCGTACTGCACGGGCACGTGATCTCCAGCGTGCTGCGCAACCTCGCGGCCTGCATCCCCGTGCTCGGAGTGGCCCTCCTGCTCGGATACCGCCCGGAGGCGGGCTTTGGCGGATGGCTGGGGGCGCTTCTGTTCGTCGTGCTGATGATCCTCGCGTTCACCTGGCTGAGCACGCTCGCCGGGTTGTTCCTCAGCGTGGATGCCGCGGCATCCATCAACTTCGTGTTCCTCTTTCTTCCCTACATCTCCAGCGGCTTCGTCCCGGTGGACACGATGCCGGCCTGGTTGCGCGGATTCGCCCAGCACCAGCCGTACACGCCCATCATCGAGACGCTGCGGGATCTGCTGTCCGGGAAGGCTCCAGGAGGAACGCTGTGGGTGGCGCTTGCATGGCTCGCCGGCATCCTGGTCGTCGGAATCGTGGGTTCTGCGCTGGCATTCGGGCGACGCGTGAAGGAGTAGCGTGAAGCACCATGTCCGACGAACACGTGGGCGCCGATCTGGCCCTGCCGCACGCGGTGGCGCTGTCGTGGGGAGTCGCTGAGCGACCACAGCGCGGACCGAAGCGGGAGCTCAGCATCGAGCGCATCGTGGACGCCGCCATCGAGATCGCGGATGCCGAAGGGCTCGGCGCGGTCTCGATGGCGCGCGTCGCGTCGGCCCTGGGTTTCACGACCATGTCGCTCTACCGTTACGTGACGAGCAAGGATGATCTGCTCCTGCTCATGCAGGACGCCGTCGCCGATATCGAACTGCCGGAGCCGCCCGAGGACGACTGGCGGGCGGGGCTCAAGCAGTGGACGGTGGCGAATCTCGGAGCGTTCACGCGGCATCCCTGGTACAGCCGCATCCCGATCAGCGGCACGCCGATGACGCCGAACGTGATGCGCCTGATCGACACCGCGCTTCGGGCGCTCCGCTCGGCTCCCCTGCGCGACGAGGAGAAGATGGCGTGCGTGCTGCTGCTGGCGTCGTACGTGCGTGGCGTCGGCGATGTGCAGTCCGACATCGCCACGTCGGGTGCAACCGCCGAGGAGGTCAGCGGTGCGCCGTTCGCTGCGGCGCTCGCGCAGCTCGTGACTCCCGATCGCTTCCCCGATCTGGCTCCGCTGATCGCGGGAGGCGCGTACACGAACACGGAGTTCGACGACTTCGCGTTCGGAATCGAGCGGATGCTCGACGGCATCCAGCGCTACATCGAGCAGGGCGGCTCCGGTGCTGCAGTGACCGGTCCGGATGACGCGCAGGATGTCGGCCTCTACGGCTCGGACAAACGGGTCAAGGAGGCCGCCAAAGCCCGCCGCGAGGCCGAGAAGGCGCTCAGGGACGCCCGCAAACGCGAGCGCGATGCGCTGAAGGCGGCTCGCGAACGCGCCCAGAAGGAGCGCCCAGCGCGATAGCCGGGCGAGGCACGGACCATGGCCGCCGCATCTGTCACTGTGGGGAGTGTGCAGCGAACAGCGCCACGACAGCTTCCTCGCGGAGACCGTCGAGGTCGGAGTCCAGTCGATCGTGCGCCTCGAGCTGGCTGATGCCGTGGAGCGTGCTCCAGAGGAGCTCTGCACGCACCGCCGTGTCGCGGCCATCCCTTCCGCCGACGGCTCGCTCGAGGAGCGCGAAGCCTTGGCGGAGCACAACAGGCGTGTCGCTTGAGGCGAAGGCGATTCCGGTACGGAAGGACGCCATGGCCTCGTACACGGCGGGGTGCTCCCTGGCGAATGCGAGGTACGCAGCGATGAGTGCTGGCAGCGTGCCGGTGTCGTCGTCCGGAACATCCATCGCTTTCGCGAGTTCGGCATACCCGTCGATCACGACGCGTTCGACGATCTCTTCGCGGCCGCGCGGGAAATGCCGGTACAGGATCGGCTGACTCACGCCGATCGCCTCGGCGAGCCGGCGCACTGTGACCGCAGACCAACCCTCGCGCTCCGCGATTTCGCGCGTCGTCTGGATGATCCGCGCCTCTCGCTCGAGGATTCTCCGGGTGTCTTGCGCGTAACGAGGCATACCCGTAGATTAGCACCGCTAACACTTAGCATTGCTAACACGGAGGAGAACATGACAGTCATCATCGCCATCACCACGACGCTGGCCATTCTCAGCCTCGCCGTCATCTTCGGGACGGACATGAGCATCGCCGTCGTGCAGCGAGCGGTCTACGCCGAGATCGACGACCGTACGCTCGTGCAGATCGTCGGTCGAGGGCACTTCTACGGCGATCGCCGCTTCCCGCCGATAGGCATCGGCGGGACGGTCCTTACCGTCGCCACAGTTGTTCTCGCGTCCGTGTGGGCGAGCCCCGTGGCAGGCATACTCTCCGGCGTCGCCTTGGCTCTCCTGATCGTGTGGCTTCTGCTCTTCGCTCTCATCGCCAAACCGATCAACACGACTCTCACTGCTGCGGCGTTGGCCGACGAGGTGCCCACAAACGCCCGCGCCCTGCAGAACCGATGGGAATCGATCATCGTCCTTCGCGCAACACTGCTCGCCGTCGACATCGCACTGCTGTGTGCGACGCTCTTCTTCATCTGACGTCGCAGGCGACTCTCCCTGTTTCAGTTCGTCGCGTCTTCAGAGCGCGGCGTCCGGCGTATCCGAGTGGCGGGCCTTGCGAAGCGGTGAGACGGCGACGATGAGGGCTGCTGCGGCGAAGATCGTCGCTCCGATTCCGATGCTGAGGCGATAGCCGAGGAATGTCGCCAGCAGTCCGGCAAGCAGAGCACCGAGCAAGAAGACGACTCGGTTGACCGTGCGGATGGTCGAGTTCATCCTTCCCTGTAGCGCGTCCGGCGCCACAGCCTGTCGATACCCGGTGTCGTTCGCATCCTCGATGCCCATGGAGAGGCCGTAGACGAATTGAGCAGCGGAGACGAAGGTCAGCAACACGCCGATACCGCTGGTCGCATCGATCGGCACGATCGCCAGCGCGAGCCATGGCGCGACAACGAGGGCTCGGCCGAGGAAGATTCCTCCCCCGGCGCCGAGTCGGGCTCCGATGCGCGGGGCGACGAGGGCGCCGAGGAAACCGCCGACGGCTCCGAACGCGAGCGTGACGCCGAAGGCCCATGCCGGCAGGTCGAGCTCGCGCAGGACGAAGACCGCGAAGAGGGTGGACACGATGCTATTGCCGAGGAACCAGGTGTGAATGGAGAGCGCTAGGGGTCGAAGCATCCGATGGCGATAGGTGTAGCGCATCCCTTCGGCGATGTCGTGGCCGATGTGGTGGCCATCCGTGCGCGGCGCGGGCTTCGACTCGACGACATCGATTCGAGACTGGAGCACCGCCGAGACCGCCGTGATGACCGAGTCGAACAGGAACAGAATCGGAGCGCCCAGGAGGTTGAGAAGCGCTCCACCGAGGGCTGGTCCCGCTGTGCTGGCGACCGTGCTGCTCTGACCGAGTCGAGCGTTGGCCATGACGAGTGACGCTCGTGGGACGATGCGTGGCAACAGAGGCTGAGCGGCCGAGTCTGCGAAGAGAACCAGCACCCCGAGAATCAGGGTGACGATCGCCAACGACCAGAAGCCGAGCGCGTTGAAGAGCAGAAGAACAGTGATCGAGGCCAACGCCAAAGCCCGCCCGATGCTGGTGAGCACCAGCGTGCGCTGCCGTCGCCAGCGGTCCATGAGGGCGCCGACGATCAGTCCGAGGAACACGTAAGGAACGACGCTCAAAGCGCTGAAGATGCTGATCTCGATCGGCGTTGCGTGCAGCACCGAAACGATCAGGACCTGAAACGCGACACCGGATATCGCGCCCCCGAATGCCCGGATGGTCGTAGCGCTCCAGAAGTACGCGAAGGGCGGAAATCGGAGCACCTCGCGTGGACCATCCGCGGCGCCGGTCTCAGCCGGAACCGCCGCGTCGCCCACACGTTCAGCCTACCGGCGGCTCGTTTCGAGGGATCTTCGGCTCCTGTCGCGCACCTCAGCGCACCGCCGTCGTGACGCGGTCGCGCAGTGTCAGGTCGACGTGCGTCGCGGTGGCGTGCCAGCCGTCGGCATCCAGGATGTCCCGCACCGCCTCTCCCTGGAACTCTCCGTGCTCGATCGCGACGAGCCCACCGGGCCGCAGCAAACTGAGCGCTCGACGGGAGATCACCCGCACCACGTCGAGACCGTCTTCGCCCCCGTACAGCGCAGCGGCCGGGTCGAAGAGCCGCACCTCCGGGTCGCGCGGGATCGCATCGTCGGGCACGTAGGGCGGGTTCGACGCGACCACGGCCGCGCGACCTTCGAGCTCGGGGAAGGCATCCGCCAGGTCGCCCTGCACGAGTTCGAGGTTCGCCACGCCCGTCTCTTCCACGTTGCGGTGCGCCCACGCGTAGGCGTCGGACGAGCGCTCGACGGCCGCGATGCGAGCGTGCGGAACCTCTGTGGCCATGGCGAGCGCGATGGCACCGCTTCCCGTTCCGAGATCGATTCCGATCGGCTGCTGCTCGGCTGACGATCGCAGCGCGTCGACCGCGAGCCCGGCGAGGAGCTCGGTCTCCGGCCGCGGGACGAAGACGCCCGGCCCCACCAGTAGCTCGAGCGAGCGAAACGGTGCGCGCCCCGTGATGTGCTGGAGCGGCTCGCGGTCGGCACGGCGACGCACCACCTCGCGGAGCCGGGAGGCTTCGGCGGCCGGCACGCGCGCATCCATCACCGCCTTCGCCTGCACGGAGCCCCTGCTCGCACCCAGCACGTGACCCGCCAGCAGCTCCGCATCGACCGTCGGGTCCTGGATGCCGGCCGCCGCCAGCGTCTCGGCTGCCTCGTTCAGCAGCGTACGGAGGGGGACGGTGTCGTCGTCGCCGAGCGTCTGGTCGAGCTGCATCGAGGTCCTTCCGGATTCCGCTGACGTAACACACACGACGCGGGACAGACGTCAAGAATAGGCTGCGACAGGATGCGAGGCGGCCCAGCGTTCTGCCGCCGCGCGCTCTGCGAGGCTTCGGTACGTTTCTCGAAAGGCGCAACACATGACCGGCAAGATCTACACCGACATCACCCAGGTCGTCGGCGGCACTCCGCTCGTGCGGCTCAACCGCGTGACGGACGGAGCGGATGCCACGGTGCTGGCGAAGCTCGAGTTCTACAGCCCGGCAGCGAGCGTGAAGGACCGCATCGGCGTGGCCATCATCGACGCCGCCGAGCAGGCGGGAGCGCTGAAGCCCGGCGGCACGATCGTCGAGGGCACCAGCGGGAACACCGGCATCGCCCTCGCGTTCGCGGCCGCCGCCCGGGGTTACAAGCTGATCATCACGATGCCGGAGACCGCCAGCAAGGAGCGTCGAGTGCTGCTCCGCGCGTTCGGCGCCGAGGTGCTGCTCACCCCCGGAGCCGACGGCATGCGCGGCGCCGTCGAGAAGGCGAAGGAGATCGTCGCGAACACCGACAACGCCATCTGGGCGCAGCAGTTCGCGAACGAGGCGAACCCACAGATCCACCGTGCGACCACGGGTCCCGAGATCTGGGCCGACACCGACGGCGATGTCGACGTGCTCGTGGCCGGCATCGGAACGGGCGGCACCATCACGGGAGCCGGACAGTACCTGCGCGAGCAGAAGTCGGACATCCGCATCATCGCCGTCGAGCCGGAGGAGTCGCCGATTCTGAACGGCGGTGCGCCCGGCCCGCACAAGATCCAGGGCCTTGGCGCGAACTTCGTGCCCGAGGTGCTCGACACGTCGATCTACGACGAGGTTGTCGACGTGAACGCGGATGCCGCGATCGCGATGGCGCGCAGGCTCGCCGCGGAAGAGGGCATCCTGGCCGGCATCTCCTCCGGCGCCGCGGTGCACGCGGCCGTGCAGGTGGCGAAGCGCGAGGAGAACGCGGGAAAGACGATCGTGGTCGTCGTGCCGGACTTCGGCGAGCGCTACGTGTCGACCGTGCTGTACCAGGACCTGCAGGACTGAGTTCGTCTCGATGAGCGTGCTGTCGCGGATGCGCGAGGATGTCGCGGCCGCGAGGCGTCACGACCCGGCGGCGCGCGGCGCCGCCGAGATCGTGCTGTCGTACTCCGGCTTGCATGCGATCTGGTTGCACCGCGTCGCGCACCGCTGGTGGCGCTCCCCCGGTCTCAAGCTGCCTGCGCGCCTGCTGTCGCAGTTCGCCCGATTCCTGACCGGTATCGAAATCCACCCGGGAGCGCGCATCGGGCGACGGTTCTTCATCGATCACGGCATGGGTGTGGTGATCGGTGAGACCGCCGTCGTCGGCGACGACGTGATGCTGTACCACGGCGTGACGCTGGGCGGAAAGTCACGCGGACGCGGCAAACGGCACCCGACCCTCCGCGACGGTGTGGTCGTCGGCGCCGGGGCACAGGTGCTGGGAGACATCGTCATCGGCGCGCGATCGGTGGTGGGCGCGAACGCGGTCGTCGTGAAGTCGGCGCCCTCGGATTCCGTGCTGGTGGGCATCCCGGCGCAGGCGCGACAGCAGGATGCGCCGCATCACCTCTCGCAAACGCACGCCGACGAGACGTGGCTCGACCCGGGCATCTACATCTGAGTCGGGACCGCGTCAGGGCTCGAGATCGGCCACGCCCTTACCGGTCGTGACGTCGAACGGCACGGAGACGTGGTCGTGCACGAGCGACCACCGTCCGTCGATCCTGCGGAAGCCGTAGGACACGCGCACCCACATGCCTGGGGTGGTGGCGCCGTTCTGCAGCACGCCGCTCAGGCGCCCGAAGCCGTGCCCGAACGCGACATCGTCGCCCACCGCGAACTGCAGCTCGCGCACCTCGTAGGACAGCCGGTCGAACACGGCGAACGCGTTGATCCAGTTGCGCAGCTTGGAGTCGATGCCCACGTGCTGCAGCGGCGGCTCGACGTCGAAGGAGACGACGTCGGCGGCGTACAGCTGCCGCAGCGCATCCGGGTCTTTCGCGCCGATCGCATCGATGATGCGCTCGATGTGCCGCCGGAGCTCGGCCTCGTCTTGCTCGTGGTGCGTCATGCCCTGTCGTCCTCTCGTTGGCTCGTGTCTCTCACTGAACCACGTCGGGTGCGTGCCCAGTCGACGACGCGGGCGATGAGCCGCCGGATGCCTCGCCTGAAGTACCACACGAGTGCCAGCGCGAGGAGCACGATGGGCAGCGCCTCTGGAACGGCGAACAGTCCACCGAGCAGGAGCTCCAGCGCCTCGAAGCCGACGAGGGATCCTGCTGCGACCCATACCCAGCCGCTGAACAGTGCGAGGTGCAGATGCGTGCGGTATGCAAGGCGGCGGGCGAGCAGGATGGCGAGCCGCAAGCGCCTCGGCAGACGATGCCGCGAAATGGATGTATGGGCGCGGGCAGAAGAGGAAACGGGCATGACAACTCCAGGCGTTGGTTACGGGATCGGCAGACCCCGCCCGGAGTTGAACGGTCGCGCAAGCATCCTGCCCGTCAGTGGGGCTGATCGGATGTCTGGCGCTACGGAAGGAGACTCGAGGCGGGGCCGATGCGCACGCCTGGCGCCCTTGCCCCGCGGCCGCCGACACGAAGTGTCTCAGGCCGGCTCGTTCGCACGGCGACGACCTGATCGCGCGGCCGGCGATCGGCGACACCGTGCCGAACCCGCGCGATCGTGCTGAGCACGACACGCACCGCGACGGCGACACCGATCGCTAGAACGCCGACGGCGACGACCAGTGCGACCACGGCGAGTGCTGTGGGCTCCGCGTGCGCCGTCGTGCGCATCCAGGTGTCGGCGACGACGAGCCAGGTCAGCACAACGCCGCCGATCCCCGCCATGTCACCTCCAGCCGTCGTGAGCAGCCTACCCGTGGGGGTCTCAACGAGCGTCACGTGCGTTCGCGCACTTCAATCCAGCGCTCGCACCTCGTCGACCGCGAGCCGGATAAGTCGCTCGAGTTCGGCGGCGGATGCTCCGTCCCAGTCTGCGAGGGCGCGTCGGAAGGCGACCATCCCGACACGAGCTGCCAAGGCCGCGGACGACCCGGGCATGCCGCGCGCAGACAGGGCTGCCGCGATCGACTCGATGAGCGCAGCCGTCTTGGCGTGCGCTCGCTCTTGCAGTGCAGGCGTTACCTCGATGATCGACTGACGCGCTACTGCGACACATCTGCCTGCCACCAAGAGCGGCACGCTTGCTGTGAACGCACGAGTGAGCACGTTCAGTGGAGACTCCCCCGGTGGTGCCGTCTCGATAGCACTCACCAGGGTGTCGCGGAGTTCGATTTCACCGTCGAAGAGCACCTCCCGCTTGTCCGCGAAGTGGCGAAAATAGGTGCGCTCGGTCACGCCCGCCCGAATCGCGATCTGCGCCGTCGTCGTCGCGTCGAAGCCGCGATCCCGATAGAGCTCCAACGCGGCTTCGCGGAGTCGTTTGCGCGCGTCGGCGCCGCTTCGAGGCATGCAGAGATCATATCGCCGATGCGTCAGTCACTGTCGGAACGTGGTAGCGTCAGCGACTGTCACTACGTGGTGTGCCACATCGAATCGAGTCAGGAGTGCACATGTCCACCATCACCTCACGCGTCCTCCGCTTCCACGAGCACGGAGAGCCGCTCGATGTGCTGCATCAAGAACTCACCGAGGTGGCAGACCCGCCCGCGGACCGCGTTCGGGTGCGAGTCGAGGCGACAGGCCTCAACCCGGCGGACTGGCAGATCTGCAGAGGCTTCATGGCCGGATCGCTGCCACGCGGCGTCGGCTGCGACGTCGCAGGTCGTGTGGATGCCGTCGGCCGGAATGTGACCGATGTCGCGATCGGCGACCTGGTCGTCGGGTCCGCTGACTTCGCAGGACAACCGAGCGCAGGCGCCGCGGACGTTGCGATCCTGCGCTCCTGGACACCGATCCCCGACGGCCTCGACTCCATTCATGCGGCAACCCTGCCCATGGTCGTCCAGACCGCCGTATGGACCATCGACGCGATGGGCGTGGACGATGGCACCACTCTGCTTGTCCACGGTGCCGGCTCGATGGTCGGATACGCCGCGGTGCAGGTCGCGCTCGATCACGGCGCGAACGTGATCGCGACTGCCGGCGCCACCTTCGAAACCGACCTCACCGGCTTCGGCGCGCACGTCACAAGGTACGGCGACGGCATGGTCGCCCGGGTACGCGAGCTCGCCGGAGGTCGTGTGGATCTGGTGCTGGATGCCGCGCCGCCGGTCACCGGAATCATCCCGACCCTGATCGAGACTGTGCGCGATCCGGACGATGTCGTGACCGTGAGCAACCACGACGACGCGAGGCGGCTCGGTGCTCGAGTGAACCTGGACATGCTTCGAACGCAGGGCTGGCCGTCGTACGACCCGACGGCCGAGTATGCGGCGAAGGCAGCCAAGGGCGAGTTCCGTCTCCCCATCGGCCGCACGTTCGAGCTCGACGACTGGCGCTCCGCAGTGGAGCTCAGCCTTTCGCGCGCGCCGCACGGCAAGATCGTGCTCATTCCCTGAGCGAGCGCCGGCTGGCTCACTCTTTGCCGAGCCTGCCGGCCGTCACGCCGATCGAAAGAGCGTCACGCACCTCCTAGCCGACGCCATCGCGACTTCCGGTTCGTCGTGCCGGAAACCTCCGGAGTCGTCTGACTGGCATCCCGTCTGTTCTCACGACGTTCTCGCCAGGCCACCACCTCGCGCTCGATGTCCCGAGTCGGAGTGACGACCGGCGGACCACCCAGGAGCTGCCGACGCGCTTCGATCACGCGGCGGTTGAAATCCTCCAGAGCCTCTCGCACGTCGGCTTCGCGAACGAGTAGGTCGAGACGGTCATCCAGCTCGGTGTTCTCGACGCGCAAGGTCAACGCCGCCGGGCCAAGCCCGTGCAGCTTCTCCGTCTCGATCTTGCGGATCCACCAGTTCTCATCGTGCGTGCCGCCGAGACCGGGCAGCGGCTTCCCGGATCCCGGCAGGTTGTCGAACTCGCCGCGACGGATGGCCTGCTGCAGCTCCGTCTCGACGATGGCTGCCTGCAGATCCTCGCCGACACTGGCGCTCGCCTGCACGTCCGCGTCGTACTCGCGGCGTTCGGAGCGATCGGACTCGCTGCCGGCCTGGCGACGCCGGTATTCGTACCGGGCCGCGGCGATCCTCGGATCCTCGGTCATCCTGGCACCTCCCCCGGTCATCGCGTCGGGTCCCACCACAACCGTATCGAAGCGGTTGGAGGCGACCGCAGGCGCTCTTATCCACAGATTCGCCGAATCGTGCATGTGCATCACATGTAGCCTGGAAAGATGCCAGTTATGTTGCAGGTGCGGAATCTCCCGGATGACGTGCACGCCAAGCTCAAGAAGCGGGCGCGCGAGGTCGGCATGTCCCTTTCGGACTACGTGGCTGCACAGCTCGCCGAGCTGGTGAAGTACCGGAGCAACGCCGAGATCTTGGAGGAGGCCCGAAACCGGGCCATTGCTGCCGGCATCCCGGATCAACTGCGCGCGGACGGCCTCAACGGGGCCGAGATGACGCGCCGAGCAAGGGCGGAACGAGATGAAGAGCTCTTCGGCGAAGACGGCGTCTACGGACCTCACGGCATCTTCAGCGACGAGTGGCCCGAGCGACGGCGGAAGTTCCTCGAAGAGTTCCCGGATAGTGCTGGATAACTCGATCCTCTTCGATTGGCTCGCCTTCGCGGCGCCGGTCGGCGAGTGGGCGGATTCCGCACTGCACGCACCGACCCTGATCGATTACGAATTCCTTCACACACTGCGCGGAAATGTGAACGGCGGCAAGATCACGGCTTCCGCGGCGCGAGAGGTGCTCGGCAGCTTCATGGAGCTCGAAATCCATCGACACGACGCTCACCGGCTCTTGCACGCAATGTGGCGGTTCCGCCACGACATGAGCGCCTACGACGCCAGCTATGCGGCACTTGCACAGGCACTCGGCGCACCACTCGTGACTACTGACCTACGGCTCGCGCGGACAGCGAGGCGATGGTGCCGCGTGATCGTCCCCGAATAACGCGGCCGAGCCCCTCACTCCTCGCCGAGTGCCGCCAGCTGCGCTTCCTCATCGGCGTGGATGGCCGAATCGATCACCGGGTCGAGTGCGCCGTTCATGACCTGGTCGAGGTTGTACGCCTTGTACCCGGTGCGATGGTCGGCGATGCGGTTCTCCGGGAAGTTGTAGGTGCGGATGCGCTCGGAACGGTCCATCCCACGGATCTGCGACTTACGAGCATCGGATGCCGCCGCCTCCAGCTCCTCCTGCTGCTTCGCGAGCAGCCGGGCGCGCAGCACGCGCATCGCGGCCTCACGGTTCTGGATCTGCGACTTCTCGTTCTGCATCGACACCACGATGCCCGTCGGCAGGTGCGTGATGCGCACAGCCGAGTCCGTCGTGTTCACCGACTGACCGCCCGGACCCGACGAACGGAAGACATCCACCCGGATGTCGTTCGGCGCGATGTCGATCTCCTCCGGCTCGTCGACCTCGGGGAACACGAGCACGCCGGCGGTGGATGTCTGAATGCGCCCCTGCGACTCGGTCACCGGCACGCGCTGCACCCGGTGCACGCCGCCCTCGTACTTCAGGTGCGCCCAAGGACCCTCTGCCGGGTCGGACGAGTTGCCCTTGATGGCGACCTGCACGTTCGTGTAGCCGCCGAGATCCGTGTCGTCGTGCTCCAGGATCTCGGTCTTGAAACCCTTGGACTCCGCATAGTGCAGGTACATCCGCAGCAGGTCCGCGGCGAACAGCGCCGACTCCGCTCCCCCGGCGCCGGCCTTGATCTCCATGATCACGTCGCGGCCGTCGTCGGGGTCACGCGGAATGAGCAGCCGGCGCAGCTTCTCCTGTGCGGCGGTCAGCGATTCCTCGAGTGCCGGCACCTCCTCGGCGAACGCGGCGTCTTCCTTGGCCAGCTCACGGGCGGCATCCAGGTCGTCGCCCAGCCGCTTCCAGTGTTCGTGCGCGGCCCTGATCTGGCTGAGCTCGGCGTACCGCCGATTCAGCTTCTTGGCGCGCGCGGCATCCGCGTGCACGGCCGGATCGGCGAGCTGCTCCTGCAGCGCCTTGTGCTCGTCGAGCAGGGACTGGATGGAATCGAACACCGGTGTCAGCGGTGGTCGTTCTCGTGCGCGTGCGAGTGAGCCACCGCGTGGCCGCCGGTCGGCGCCGGGATCGACTTCTGCATCTGCACGAGGAACTCCACGTTGGAGCTGGTCTCCTTGAGCTTGCCGAGCACCACCTCGAGCGCCTGCTGCGGGTCGAGTCCGGCGAGCGCGCGACGCAGCTTCCAGGTGATCTTCACCTCGTCGGAGCTCATCAGCATCTCTTCGCGACGGGTGCCGGATGCGTTCACGTCGACGGCAGGGAAGATGCGCTTGTCCGCCAGCTGACGCGAGAGACGCAGCTCGGAGTTGCCGGTTCCCTTGAACTCCTCGAAGATCACCTCGTCCATCTTGGATCCGGTCTCGATGAGCGCCGTAGCCAGTATGGTCAGCGACCCGCCGTGCTCGATGTTGCGTGCGGCGCCGAAGAACCGCTTCGGCGGGTACAGGGCCGAGGCGTCAACTCCACCGGAGAGGATGCGACCGGATGCCGGCGCCGCCAGGTTGTAGGCGCGGCTCAGACGCGTGATCGAGTCGAGTAGCACGACCACGTCGTGACCCAGCTCGACGAGGCGCTTCGCACGCTCGATGGCAAGCTCGGCGACCGTGGTGTGGTCCTCTGCGGGACGGTCGAACGTGGACGCGATGACCTCGCCCTTGACCGTGCGCTGCATGTCGGTGACCTCTTCGGGCCGCTCGTCCACGAGCACGACCATGAGGTGCACCTCCGGGTTGTTCGTGGTGATCGCGTTCGCGATCTGCTGCATCACGATCGTCTTGCCGGCCTTCGGCGGCGCCACGATGAGTCCACGCTGGCCCTTGCCGATCGGTGCGACGAGATCGATGATGCGCTGCGTGAGCTTGGCCGGCTCGGTCTCGAGCCGCAGCCGCTCCTGCGGGTACAGCGGCGTGAGCTTCGTGAACTCGACCCGGTTCACGGCCTCGTCGACGCTCTGGCCGTTGATCGAGTCCACCTTGACCAGCGCGTTGTACTTCTGGCGGCCGGTGTTCTCGCCCTCGCGAGGCTGACGGATGGCTCCCACCACCGCGTCGCCCTTGCGCAGGTTGTACTTCTTCACCTGCCCGAGCGAGACGTAGACGTCGCTCGGGCCGGGCAGGTAGCCGCTGGTGCGCACGAACGCATAGTTGTCGAGCACATCGAGGATGCCGGCGACCGGAATGAGCACGTCGTCTTCGAGGATCTCCGGCTCGACATCGTCGGATGCCCCGCCACGGCGCTTGCGGTCGCGGTACCGGCTGCGTCCGCCGCGCTCGTCGTCCTGTGCCTGGCCGCCCTGCTTCTGCTGGTTCTGCTGGCCGCCCTGCTTCTGCTGCTGCTTCTGCTGAGCCTGGTCGCCGTCGTTCTGCTGGCCGGCCTGCTGGTCGCGCTGGCCGTTCTGGTCGCCGTCGCCCCGCCGGTTCTTGTTGCGGCCACGGTTGCGGCGACCCTGACGCGGCTGCTCGCGCTGGCCGTCGTCGGATGCCTGCGCGTCGCCCGCGCCCTGCTCGCGGTTGCCCGAGTCGGCGCCTTCCGCCGACTGCTGGGCCTGCTCAGATGCTCCGGCGGCGCCGGAAGTCGCTTCGCGCTCGTCGCGCTGAGCGCCGGCTTGCGGCCGCTCGTTCGTCTCGCCTCGCTGCGCGTCGGCCGGCTGCGGGCCGGCCTCGGAGTCGAGGCCGGGCACGCCGGCCTCGCCGGCGTTCACGTGTGCGGCGGCGGAGACGGTACGTCCGCCGTCGACACTCGTCACCCGGCGGGAACCGCGGCGCGTGCGAGTGGGAGGCGTCTGGAGGTCGAGAGCGGCCTGGAGCGCCGCCTCCGCCTCGGCCGCGCTGAGCTCGGTCTGCGGCTCGTCGGCCGAGATCTCGACCTGCCGGGCCTGGTCCGGCTGCTGGGCTTCCGCGTCGGCGGCGGAGTGAGTGGAGACATCCGCGTCTCCGCCCTGCTGCGCCTCGACGGCGATGCCATCGAGCGTCGGAGCGGACTCGGCCGCTCCACCCGTCGAACGTGCCGCCTCGATAGCGGCGACGAGCTCGCCCTTGCGCAGCTTCGCCGCGCCGGCGATGCCGAGGCTCGTGGCGAGCGACTGCAGCTGCGGAACGCGCAGAGTCGACAGGTCCGTTGTGGAGTCCACGCCGTCGGCGTGGAGATTGACATCAGTCACTGAAGAGGATTCCTTTCCTCCGGCGGGCATAGAAGCGCCTCGCCCGGGGTGCGTGTCGTGTGATGGCCGTTCCAAAACGTGTTTCGATCGCGTACGTCGGGGATCGCTACGCGGTTTCGGGCAGGCAACGACAGCAATGAGTTACAAGAATTTCACCCGAAAGCCAGATTCGCTCGAATCTCGCGTCGTCTGGCTGGTGCGGCCAGTCTACCATCACCGGCGTGCCCTCTCGGCCATCCACACGCCCGACGCCGGCACCAGAGCGGGTGACCCGCTCAGGGCGTCCCTTCCACGCGGTGCACCGTCGCACCGAGGAAGTCGACGGCGAGCATGAGCGGCTGCCACCGGGTCTCTTCGCGGTCGGCGACGAGCTGCGCGGCAGCCAGGCGCTGCGCAGGATCGCTGCACAGCACCAAGATCGATGGGCCGGCCCCCGACACCACGGCGGGAAAGCCCGCGGCCCGGAGCTCGGAGATGAGGCGGTTCGTCTCAGGCATCGCGGTCGCCCGGTAGTTCTGGTGCAGCTTGTCCTCGGTGGCCGCCAGCAGCAGCTCCGGGCTCTGCACGAGTGCGGCGACGAGCAGCGCAGACCGCGAAACGTTGAACACGGCGTCCTCGTGCGGCACGGACTCCGGCTGGAGGCTTCTGGCCAGCGCCGTCGACATCGCGTGCTCCGGCACGAACACGAGCGGCGAAACGCCGCGGTGCACGATCAGCTTCTTGTGCGAGGGACCACCTTGGGACATCCACGCGATCGTCAGTCCGCCGAAAAGTGCGGGCGCCACGTTGTCGGGATGACCCTCGAGGTCGGTCGCCAGCGCGAGCAGCCGATCGGGGCCGACCTCCGCCAGGCCGTCTAGCAGACCCTTCGCCGCGACGATGCCCGCCACGATCGCCGCACCCGACGAGCCGAGACCACGACCGTGCGGAATCGCGTTGTGCGCCACCAGCTCGAGCCCGGGCACCTGGATGCCTGCAGCCGCGAACGCGTGGGCGATGGAACGCACGACGAGGTTCGACTCGTCGGTGGGGACCTCGCCCTCGCCGACGCCCTGCACGGTAACGCGGGCTCCCGGCTCGGCCCGCACCGTCACGGTGAGGTCGTCGTACAGCGCGAGTGCCAGACCGAGAGTGTCGAAACCCGGTCCGAGGTTCGCCGAAGTGGCGGGGACCTTCACGCGAACGCTGCGGCCGACGGGGACCGGGGAGGTGCTGGCATCCGTCGCACCCGATTCCGAAGCCGCAGACTCCGGGGGCACGGATGCCGCGTTCACGCCGCGCCCGAAGGGCTCAGCCCGAGCACGTCGGCGATCTGCGCCGTGTCCACCGGCACGACGGTCGGCTGAACCTCGCCGCCGCCTGCCGTGCGCAGCGCCCACTGCGGGTCCTTCAAGCCGTGGCCGGTGACCGTGATCACGACGCGGGAACCTGCCGGAATCGCCCCCGCCTCGGAACGCTCCAAGAGTCCGGCAACGCCGATGGCGCTGGCCGGTTCCACGAAGATTCCCACCTCGGCGGAGAGGATGCGGTGCGCAGCGAGGATCTGCTCGTCTTCGATCGATCCGAAGTAGCCGTTCGTCGTGTCACGGGCCTTGAGCGCCAGCTCCCACGATGCCGGGTTGCCGATGCGGATGGCGCTGGCGATGGTCTCCGGCTCCTTCACGGGATGACCGAGCACGATCGGCGCGCTTCCAGCGGCCTGGAACCCGAACATGCGCGGCAGCTTCGTGGAGACTCCGCGCTCGACCTCCTCGGTGTAGCCGCGCGTGTAGGCGGTGTAGTTGCCGGCGTTGCCGACCGGGATGAAGTGGAAGTCGGGCGCGTCGCCGAGCACCTCGACCACCTCGAACGCCGCGGTCTTCTGGCCCTCGATGCGGTCGTTGTTGACCGAGTTCACCAGGTGCACCGGGTAGTTCGCGGCGAGGTCGCGGGCGATGTCGAGGCAGTCGTCGAACGTGCCCTGCACCTGCAGCAGCTGGGCGTTGTGCGCGATGGCCTGGCTCAGCTTGCCCATCGCGATCTTGCCCTCCGGCACGAGCACGACGGACTGGATGCCGGCGTGGGTCGCGTACGCGGCCGCCGACGCTGACGTATTGCCGGTCGATGCGCAGATGACGGCCTTGGCGCCCTGCTCGACGGCCTTGGAGACGGCCATCGTCATGCCGCGGTCCTTGAAGGAACCGGTCGGGTTCATGCCCTCGAACTTGACGTGCACGTCGGCGCCGGTGCGAGCAGACAGCGCGGGCGCCGGGATGAGCGGGGTTCCGCCCTCGCCGAGCGTGACGATCGGCGTCGCCTCCGTCACGTCGAGACGGTCGGCGTATTCGCGCAGAACGCCCTGCCATTGGTGCGCCACGTCAGGCTCCTTCAACTCGTAGAACAGAGGTCACGGCCACGACCTCATCGCTGTCGCGGAGGGTGGCGACGGTCGCCGCGAGGGCGGATTCGAACGCGACGTGCGTTCCGATCACCAGCGTAGCCGTGCCGAGTGGGGCATCCTGCTCGGCGGCCGGCGCCGAAGTGGCAGCGGATGCCGCTGTCGCCGGAGGCGCAGAGGCCACGGTCTGGGTCACGGTCTCGACCGAGACGTCGTGCGTCGCGAACACGGCGGCGATGCGGGAGAGCACACCAGGAGCGTCCGTCACCAGCAACGTTATCTGGTAGCGCGTGCGCACCGCGCCCACATCGAGCACGGGCAGATCGGCGTGCGTCGATTCCGCCACTCCTGGACCTCCCACCACGTGTCGTCGCGCCGCCGAGACGACGTCGCCGAGCACGGCGGATGCCGTCTGCAGCCCACCGGCGCCCGCCCCGTAGAACATGAGGTCGCCGGCGGCCGCGGCCTGCACGAACACCGCGTTGTGCACTCCGCGCACGGCGGCCAGCGGATGCTCCCTCGGTACCAGCGCCGGATACACGCGCGCGGAGACGCCCTCGCGTCCGTCGTCGTCGGTGACCCGCTCGCAGATCGCGAGCAGTTTGATCACGTATCCCCCTGCGCGGGCCGCATCGACCTGCTGCTTCGTGATGCCGGTGATGCCCTCGCGGTGCACGGATGCCAGCGGCACTGTCGTGTGGAACGCCAGCCCGGCGAGGATGGCCGCCTTGGCCGCCGCGTCGTACCCCTCGACGTCGGCGGAGGGGTCGCTGCGCTCGGCGTACCCGAGCTCGGTCGCGGTCTCGAGCGCGGATTCGAGCGTCTCGCCGGCGGCATCCATGCGGTCGAGGATGAAGTTGGTCGTGCCGTTCACGATGCCCAGGATGCGCTCCACCCGGTCCCCGGCGAGGCTGTCGCGCAGCGGCCGGATGATCGGGATCGCCCCGCCCACTGCCGCCTCGTAGTAGAGCTGTGCGCCCACCTGCTCGGCGGCCGCGAAGAGCTCGGCGCCGTGCTCGGCCAGCAGCGCCTTGTTGCCGGTGACCACGTCGGCGCCCGAGGTGAGCGCCAGCAGCACGTACTCCCTGGCCGGGTCGATGCCGCCCATCAGCTCGACGACGATGTCGGCGCTCAGGATGAGTGAGCGAGCGTCGGTCGTGTACAGCTCGCGCGGCAGGTCTGCGCGGCGCGGGGCATCCACCTCGCGGACGGCGATGCCGATGAGCTCGAGGCCGGCGCCGACCCGTGCTGCGAGTTCGTCGCCGTGGTCGAGCAGCAGTCTGGCGACCTGGGACCCCACCGATCCGGCGCCGAGCAGCGCCACCTTGAGGGTTCGGTACTCGATCACAGCGCCTCCTTCCGACGAGATCGGCCGAGCGGACCAGGGGCGCCTCCGTCGTGCGCAGCCGTACCGGCGGCGACGGCCGAGTGGCGCGCGCCCAGATCGCGCGCGAGAAGGTCGTCGACCGTCTCGCCGCGCACGAGCATCCGCGATCCACCGTCGCGCACCGCGACGACCGCGGGGCGGGCGAGGTAGTTGTAATTGCTCGACAGCGCCCAGCAGTACGCACCCGTCGCCGCGACGCCGAGCAGGTCGCCCGGTGCCACGTCGCCCGGCAGGTAGTCGTCGTTCACGACGATGTCGCCGGACTCGCAGTGCTTGCCCGCCACGCGCACGAGCACCGGATCGGCCCCCGACGTCCGTCCCAGGACGCGCGTCGAGTAGTCGGCACCGTACAGGGCGGTACGCGCGTTGTCGCTCATGCCGCCGTCCACGCTGACGTACAGCCGCTGCGCTGCCGTGCCGTCGGCGTCGAGCGCAACCGGCTTCGTCGTCCCCACCGTGTAGAGCGTGATCCCGGCCGGACCGACGATGTACCTGCCCGGCTCGAAAGCGACGGTCGGCAGCGGGATCTGCGCCGCCTCGCACTCGGCCGCCAGCACCTGGGCGACGCGGTGCGCCAGGTCTTCGATGCGATCGGGGCGGTCGGCATCCGTGTACGCGATGCCGAACCCGCCGCCGAGGTTCAGCTCGGGGACCGGGCCACCCGCCAGCAGCCGTGCGTGCACCGCGACCAGGCGAGCTGCCGACTCCGCGAAGCCGTCTGCGCCGAAGATCTGCGATCCGATGTGACAGTGCAGCCCGACGAACTCGAGGCTGGAATGCGAGCGGATGTCCGCGACGAGCCGCTCGGCATCGCCCAGCGCGACACCGAACTTCTGGTCTTCATGGGCCGTGGCGAGAAAGTCGTGCGTGTGCGCGTGCACGCCGGTGCGCACACGCAGTCGCACTCGCTGCCGGCGGCCGTGCGTCGATGCTGCGGACGCGACCCGCGCGATCTCCTGCTCGGAGTCGATCACGATGGTGCCGACGCCCGCGGCCACCGCCCGGTCGAGCTCGTCGTCCGACTTGTTGTTGCCGTGGAAGCCGAGCCGTGAGGCATCCACCCCGGCGGCCAGTGCGACGGCGAGCTCCCCGCCGCTGGCGACATCGATACGCAGGCCCGCCTCGGTCATCCAGCGGGCGATGTCAGTGCTGAGGAATGCCTTGCCCGCGTAGTACACCTCGGCCGCGGTGCCGACGCGCTCGAAGGCCTCCGTGAACGAGCGTCGCACGCGCTCGGCGCGGGAACGGACATATTCCTCGTCGAGTACATACAGCGGGGTGCCGTAGTCCGCGACCAGCTTGTCGACGCGGACGCCGCCGATGACGGCCACCCCATCGGCATCCCTGCTCAGGGTCGCCGGCCACACCTGGGGCGCGAACGCGTTCGCATCGACGGGAAGCTGCAGCCAGGCGGGGGCCAGCGGGTTGTCGGGCACGGTGGAGTCACCTCGAACTGGTCGGCGTAGCTGGCGAGCGGACCCGGATTGGCCCCTGAAGCCGAGGGAGAATTCCGCGCGATTGCGCGTTCCGGGAGTCTACCGGGGGCGGTATACCGAGCGCGAAAACGGCGGCGTCACATTACGGGCCGGGCATCACCCGCAGGAGCCGCGCTTCTGCAGGGCGTCGCCGCCGATCACCAGGTCGTTCGCGGTGACCGTGACGGTGGCGGAGCGTGTCTCGATGGCCAGACCCGAGGCATCCACGCCCTTCGGCAGATACTCCGCGATGCAGATCGGGATGTTCGAGGGCACCAGGTCCTTCGCGAATCGCGTCACGTCGAACGCGCCGCCTCCCGCCGTGACGCTCACACTGATCGGGGTCAGAACGATCGTGTCTCCGTCCTGCAGGGTGGGCGCGACGGATGCCGTGTAGCCGACGTCGATGCCGAGGATCTTCCCCGTGCCCTTCAGGCCAACCTCGTCGGTGTCCAGTGTCACGGTCGTGTTGTTCGGCAGCGCGACGAGGTTGTTGACGGCATTCTGCCCGATGACCATGGTGCCCTCGACGTGCTGCACCGGCTTGGACAGGTCGATGGGGACTCCGTGCGCCACGACGGTGGCGCTCAGCCGGTTGCCCTGAAGCCGCACGTCGTGCGACGACAGCTCGAGCTTCTCGAACTCTCCGGCGATGAGCTGCGGGATCACCGTGAAGCCGTCGATCTTGACGGAGAGGTCGTTCGCCGTCACGTCCGGCGGCAGCTCCTTCTGGATCTGCTCACGCACGACGTTCTGCGCCGCCTGCCGCAGCACGGCATCCGTCGCGAAGTACAGCCCGGTCAGCACGAGGAGACCGCCGACGATCCACACCACCGCGAGCTGGGCGCGGTTCAATCCGCTCCGGCCGGTGGAGTCATCCACAAATGCCGGAGCCTCGCTGCGTCCCGTGCTCACGCCGGATCGCCTCACATGCGCTCGGGAGCCGACACACCCAAGAGGCCCAGTCCGTTGCGGATCACCTGCCCGGTGGCGTCGTTCAGCCACAGGCGCGTGCGGTGCAGGTCGGTGACGGGTTCGTCGCCGAGCGGGATCACGCGGCAGTTGTCGTACCACTTGTGGTAGAGCCCCGCGACCTCCTCGATGTAGCGGGCGACGCGGTGCGGCTCGCGCAGCTCGGCCGCCATCGCGACGATGCGCGGGAACTCCTGCAGCGCACCCAGCAGGGCCGACTCGGTCTCGTGCGTGAGCAGTTCGGGTGCGAAGGCGCTGCGCGTCACCCCTGCCGCCTCCGCGTTGCGGGCGACCGAGCGGGTGCGCGCGTGCGCGTACTGCACGTAGTACACCGGGTTGTCGTTGCTGTGCTTGGCGAGCAGGTCGAGGTCGATGTCGAGCGGTGAATCGCTCGAGGAGCGAACGAGGGCGTAGCGACCGGCATCCACTCCCACGGCATCGACGAGGTCGTCGAGCGTGACGATGGTTCCCGCCCGCTTGCTCATGCGCACCGGCTCGCCATCCTTGAGCAGGTTGACCATCTGGCCGATCAGCAGCTGCAGGTTGACGCCCGGTGTATCGCCGAAGGCCGCGGTCATCGCCATCATGCGACCGACGTAACCGTGGTGGTCGGCGCCGAGCATGATGATGTTCTGCTCGAAGCCGCGCTCGCGCTTGTTCAGGTAGTAGCCGAGGTCGCCCGACATGTACGCGGGTTCGCCGTTGCTGCGGATGATGACCCGGTCTTTGTCGTCGCCGAACTCGGTCGTGCCGAGCCACACGGCGCCGTCCTTCTCGTAGACGTGGCCGAGTTCGCGCAGGCGCTGCACGGCGTGGTCGACCGCTCCCGAGGTGTGCAGGTCGTTCTCGTGGAAGTACACGTCGAAGTCCACGCCGAAGCCGTGCAGCTTCTGCTTGATCTCGTCGAACATGAAGTTCGTGCCGAGTTCCCGGAACACCTCCTGCTGTTCGGCCCGCCCCAGCGACGCGAGGTCGCCGTCGTAGGCGGCCACCACCTTCGAGGCGATGTCACCGATGTATGCCCCGCCGTAGCCGTCCTCCGGTGTCGGCTCTCCGAGGTAGCTGGCGAGGAGGCTGCGTGCGAAGCGATCGATCTGCGACCCGTGATCGTTGAAGTAGTACTCGCGCGTCACGTTCGCGGCCTCGGCCTGCAGAATGCGGGCGAGGCTGTCTCCGACCGCCGCCCAGCGAACGCCGCCCATGTGGATGGGACCTGTCGGGTTCGCCGAGACGAACTCGAGGTTCACGTTCACGCCTTGGTAGAGGTCGCCGTGGCCGTACTCGTCGCCCGCGTCGACGATCGTCTTGGCGAGCGCGCCGGCGGCCGCGGCATCCAGACGAAAGTTGATGAAGCCGGGACCTGCCACCTGCGCCGACGCGACGCCGTCGAGCTGCTCAGCCTCGTGAGCGATCTCCTCAGCGAGCTCGCGAGGATTCGCGCCGAGCGGCTTGGCCAGCCGCATGGCCGCGTTCGACGCCCAGTCGCCGTGCTCGCGGTTCTTCGGACGCTCCAGGCGGATGTCTGCACGCACCAGAATCGGCTCAGTCTCGGTGCACCCCTGCTCACCGCGTCGACGGTCCACCACGCGCGTGACGATGGCGTACAACTGGTCGGCGAGCTGATCGGGATTCACGACCGCCAAGTCTATCGGCGACTGAGCTGAGAGCAGCGCGAGCTCGCTCGCGCTGCCGAAGCGATGGAGCCGGTGAGCGGCGCAGCCGCGACACAGACGATTGAGGCTCGGCCGAGGGAGCTCGCTCACTCGGCCGTGCCGATTGAGTCTGTTGAGCGCGAAGCGCGAACATCGGCGGCGACAGGGGCACCGGCGCTCGCGCAAAGGGAACCGGACGACCGTCTTGCTATCCTCGTGCGCACGCGTCCCCCACCGCCGTCGAAAGCATCCCTCATGCCTTCAGCTCGACCCCGCCGTTCAGCACGGCCTTCTTTCCCACACCGCTCCGGGCAGGTGCGCGTCGCCACGGCCGCCGTGCTCGCGGCATCCGCTCTGCTTCTGGCCGGATGCCAGAGCGCGCCCTCGCCGACCGGCAGCGCCTCCGCGTCGGGCGGACCTACGGCATCGCACTCGCCCTCCTCGACTCCCAAAGTGTCGTCGACGCCGAAGCCCAAGCCCACCCCTGTCACCCTGAAGTGCGATCAGGTGCTCACGTCGGCGCAGCTCTCCGCTCTTGCTCCTCCGCTCTCCCCTGCGTCGGGATTCAAGCCCGACAAGGGGTCGGATGCCGCCAAGGCGCTCTCGTACGCCGGCGTCGCGTGCGGATACACGAACGCGTCGACCGGTCACACCGTCTCCGTGGCCATCGCGCGACCCGCCGCGAGCGACCTCACCGAGCTGAAGAACAAGGCCATCACGGACAGCCACGTAGTCCCGACCTATGGGGTGCCGCCGAAGGTGATGGGGTACTTCACCGTCGACGCGTCCGTCGGCGTCGCTGAGGCGTTCACCGGGGACTACTGGGTGGTGGCCGAGTCGAAGGACTTCATCGAGCCGGGCGACGCTGCCCCCGTGATCGCCGACGTGCTGGGGAATCTGCCCGGCTGAGGCATCGTTCCGCTGACGCATAATGCGGGTGCCATCGGCTGCGACCCGCAATTCGTGACCGCGGAACGCGAACGACGCGGTTGAAGCGTGGCTGCGATCGGATGCTAGCCTTGACGGGCACTGAGCCCCCATAGCTCAGGGGATAGAGCGTCTGCCTCCGGAGCAGAAGGCCGAAGGTTCGAATCCTTCTGGGGGCACCGGCGAAGCGATCACACGTTCATCCCCTCCCCCACGCGCACAATGAAGTGGGAGGCGCAACGTGCAGGACTCATCCGCAGAACGCGATAGCGAGGGCACCCAGCCCGTCATGGACGAGGGCGGCGACGCTGCGTGCTGGCTCAGCCACGTCTGCACCGAGTGCGGTGCCCTGGTCGAGGGAAGCACAGCGACTCCGTGCTGGCGTTGTGGCGCCATCCACGATCCGAGCGCGTGACCACGCGCGCCCTTCCACCCTGAGCCCTCTCAGACCACTTCGAACCTTGCACCGAGACGGGCATAGGTGGTCAGCGCTCTCCTGTCGCAGGTGATCAGGAGGATGTCCGCATCGCGCGCTGCCAACGCGACAAGCCCGTCGAAGACAGCGCGTGCATCCTGGCGAACTCGCCGACGAATTCCAGCGACTGGTGGCGAACGGGATGCGAGGCGAGGCGAACGCCGGCAAGGGCCGCCTGCTCACTCGCTGACGAAGTCGATGAGCTCCTCGACGCGCCCGAGGAACGCGGGCTCCAGGTCGCGGTACGTCGACACGGCGGACAGGATGCGCTTCCACGCCCGCGCGATGTCCGCCTGGTCGTGATGCGGCCACCCGAGTGATGCGCAGATCCCCTTCTTCCACTCGATGTTCTTCGGGATCTGCGGCCAGGCCTTCATTCCGACACGGTCGGGCTTCACTGCTTGCCAGACGTCGATGTACGGATGCCCGACGATCTTCACGTGCGCGCCGTGCGGTCCGCGCGCCACGGCATCCGCGATCCTGCTCTCCTTCGAGCCCGGCACGAGATGGTCGACGAGCACGCCGATGCGCTTGCCCGGTCCCGGCCGGGTGTCGTCGAGGATGCCCGCCAGATCGTCCACGCCGCCCAGGTACTCGACGACGACCCCCTCGACCCGCAGGTCGTCGCCCCACACCTTCTCGACCAGCTCTGCGTCGTGCCTGCCCTCCACGAAGATACGGCTGGCGCGGGCGACGCGCGCCGGAGCATCCTTCACGGCGAGCGAACCGGATGCCGTCCGCACCGGCCCCTTCGGCTTCGCGGACTGCGGCGCAACGAGCACCACCGGCTTTCCGTCGACGAGGTAACCGCCGCCCAGCGGGAACGCTCGCACCTTGCCGAAGCGGTCCTCAAGCTGCACGAGGCGGTTCTCGATGCCGACGATGGCGCCGGTGAACCCGGTATCCGCCAGCTCGACGACGAGGTCGTTCTCGGCGGCCACGGTCTTCGGCTGCTGGATGCCCCTGGCACGCCAGTTGCCGGAGAGCACGTCGGAGCCGTATCGGTCGTCGAAGGTCACCGGTACACGGTACCGACGGCCGCACCGGTCGGCGTGCAGGCGGGGCGAGGATGCCAGGATCGACGCATGGCTTCGAAGACGATCCTTTTCATCGGCGGCACCGGCACCATCAGTTCGGCGTGTGTGGCGCGCGCCCTCTCGCGCGGGGCGTCCGTCACCGTGCTCAACCGCGGTGAGTCGCACCTGCGTCCGCTGCCGGAGGGCGTGGAGGAGCTGCGTGCGGACATCCGCGATCCCGCCTCGGTGGATGCCGCCATGGGGTCGCGCGAGTTCGACGTGGTCGCCGAGTTCCTCGCGTTCACGGCCGAGCACGTGGCCTCCGACGTCGCGCGGTTCGCCGGCCGTACGGGACAGTACGTGTTCATCAGCTCGGCGAGCGCCTACCAGACGCCGCCGGAGCGGCTGCCGGTAACGGAGTCGACTCCGCTGCGCAACCCGTTCTGGACGTACTCGCAGAACAAGATCGCGTGCGAGGACCTGCTCGTGCACGAGTACCGCGAGAACGGGTTCCCGGCGACGATCGTGCGGCCGTCGCACACCTACGACCGCACCTCGATTCCGACCATGGGCCACTGGACCGACATCGCCCGCATGCGCGCAGGCAAACCCGTCGTCGTGCACGGCGACGGCACGAGCCTGTGGACCATCACGCACAACACCGACTTCGCGGTCGCGTTCGACGGCCTGCTCGGCAACCCGCAGGCGGTCGGCGACACGTTCCACATCACCGGAGACCACGCCCCGACGTGGAATCAGATCTACACCTGGCTCGCCGAGGCGGCCGGTGTGGAGCCACGGATCGCGCACGTGGCGTCGGAGACGATAGCGGTCATCGAACCGGATCTGGGACCCGGGCTCATCGGCGACAAGGCGAACTCGATGGTCTTCGACAACAGCAAGGTGAAGGCGCTGGTGCCCGAGTTCTCGACCACGATCACGTTCGACCGCGGTGCTTCGGAGATCGTCGAGTGGTACGACGCGCACCCGGATCAGCAACGCTTCGACCCCGACTTGGACGCCTCGTTCGAACGGATGCTCGCGACGATCCCCTCCGCCTGACGAGTTCCTGCCGTTCATAACTCCTGCAATTCCCTCGGTGGCCGCGCTCGGCGATCCGGAAAGCAGGCGCAGGCGGGTCGATGGAACAAGCGGCACCACCGAGTTGCAGGAGTTATGAACATGGCGGAGCGGGAATGAAGCTCGTGCGCATCGGGTTTCCGCTGCCATGACGACCATCGGACTCATCGGAGCAGGACACATCGGATCGCAGATCGCCCGTCAGGCGGTCGCGCACGGCTACGACGTGGTGGTGAGCAACTCCCGTGGGCCCGAGACGCTTGCAGACCTCGTCGCCGAGCTCGGCGCTCACGCACGAGCGGCCACCTCAGCGGGCGCGGCGGAGGCGGCGGACATCGCGGTCGTGACGATGCCGTTCAACGCCATCGAGCAGGTTCCGGTCGAGCCTCTTGCCGGCAAGCCGGTCATCGACACGAACAACTACTACTGGGAACGCGACGGGCACCGCGCCGAACTCGACGACTTCACCGAGACGAGCTCCGGGCAGTTGCAGCGCCACCTCGACGGCGCACACGTGGTGAAGGCGTTCAACCACATCTTCGCCTCGGCCATCACCGAGGACGCCCAGGATGCCGGCACCTCGGGCCGACGGGCACTGGCGATCTTCGGCGACGACGCGGTGGCCAAGCGCGCGGTCTCCGAGTTCATCGACACGATCGGGTTCGACGTGGTCGACGGCGGCCCGCTCGACGAGAGCTGGCGCATCCAGCGCGACACCCCCGGCTACGGTCCGCGAATGACCGCGGACGAGCTGCGCACCGCCCTCGCCGCCGCCAGCAAGTAGCACGATGGCCTCGACGAGAAGCGGGGCTAATCTGAAGCCCGTGCCGACTCGCTTTCTGATCGTCCCTCAGTGGCAGGGGTCCAGTTCGTCGCGGGCGATGCAACTGCTGGACGGCGCTGCGGCGATCGCCGGCGACCTGCCGGCATCCGCCACGACGACGGTCGACGTGCCTATGGAGGCCGGCGAGTCGCTCGGCACGGGAGTGCACCGGTTGTCGTCCATCGCCGCGATCCGCGATCGGGCGCTGGCGGCACTCACCGAGCTCTCCGCGATCGGCGGCGGCTCGGTGGTCACGATCGGCGGCGACTGTGGCGCGGAGCTGGCGAGCGTGGAGCACGCCGTGGCATCCCGCGAGCCGGGCCGGGTCGCCCTCGTCTGGCTGGATGCCCACGCCGACCTGAACACGCCGAACACCTCGCCCTCCGGCGCGTTCCACGGCATGGTGCTGCGCGCCCTGCTCGGCGAGGCGCCGGAGCCGCTGGCCGCGACGGGCACCGCAAAGCTCTCCCCGGAGGCCGTCGTACTGGCCGGAACGCGGGAACTCGACGACGGCGAGGCGAAGTACGTGGACGAGGCGGGCATCCGCACGCTGTCGCCCGACCGCCTGCACACCCCGGACGCACTCGTGGCGGCCGTCGAGGCCACCGGTGCTGAAGCGGTGTACGTGCACGTCGACCTCGACGTGCTCGACCCCGGCTCGATCTCGGGCGTGCAGTTCCCCGAACCGTTCGGGCTCACGCCCGACGAGCTCGTTGCCGCGATCCTCGCGCTGCGAGGGCGCTTCGACCTGGCCGGCGCCGGAATCATGGAGTTCGCGCCGCGGAACCCGGATGCCGCCTCCGACGACCTGCCGGTCATCCTGCGCATTCTCGGCGCGCTGACGAAGCAGAACCCATAACGGCCGGTCCATGCCGGGAGCGCGCCGATAGTCTGCCCGAATGAGCGAGATCGAGTACGACGTCGTCGTCATCGGCGGAGGTGCGATCGGTGAGAACGTCGCCGACCGCGCAGTGCAGGGCGGGATGCGCACCGTTCTGGTGGAGTCCGAACTGGTCGGGGGCGAGTGCTCATACTGGGCGTGCATGCCATCGAAGGCTCTGCTGCGCAGCGGAGCACTGCTCCGAACGGCCCGGAACGTGGACGGCGCGAAGCAGGCCGTCACCGGCGAGCTCGACGTGGCCGCCGTACTGCGCCGCCGCGACAAGGTGACGAGCAACTGGAAGGACGACGGCCAGGTCGAATGGCTGAACGGCGCGAACATCGACCTCGTGCGCGGCCATGCCCGCCTGACCGGGCCGAAGCGCGTCGAGGTGACGGCGGCCGACGGCGAGGTGACCACGATCGCCGCGAAGCACGCGGTCGCCGTGTGCACAGGGTCCGCGTCGATGCTGCCCGACATCGATGGTCTGATCGACGCCGATCCCTGGACCAGCCGCGACGCGACGAGCGCTCAGGAGCTCCCGTCGTCGCTCGCCATCATCGGAGGCGGCGTCGTCGCCGCCGAGATGGCGACCGCGTACGCCGGATTCGGCGTGGACGTCACGGTGATCGCGCGCAGCGGCCTGCTCGGCAAGAACGAGCCGTTCGCCGGCGAGCTCGTGCAGCACTCCCTCGAGGACCTCGGCGCGAAAGTGCTGATCAGTGTCTCTCCGGTGCGTGTGAGCCGGGACGAGACGGATGTCGTCACCATCGAACTCGACGACGGCTCGCGGGTGACGGCCGACGAGGTGCTGGTGGCGACCGGCCGCATCCCGCAGACTCAGGACCTCGGACTCGAGACCGTCGGGCTGAGCGGCGGCGACTGGTTGAAGGTCGACGACTCGATGCGGGTGCTGGATGCCGGGGGTGGCATCCTCGGAGGCGAGCAGGATGCGTGGCTGTACGCCATAGGCGACGTCACGCACCGTGCGCTCCTCACCCACCAGGGAAAGTACGACGCACGCATCGCTGGTGACGCGATCGCCGCCCGAGCCAAGGGCAGGACGCTGTCGCTGACGCCGTGGTCGACGTACGCAGCGACCGCTGATCACGCCGCCGTGCCGCAGGTGACGTTCACCGATCCGGAGGTGGCGTCCGTGGGGCTGAGCGCGGCGGAGGCGGAGAAGGCGGGCATCCGGACCAGGGTCGTCGACTACGACATCGCCTCGGTCGCCGGTGCGACGATCGCGAGCGACAAGTACGTCGGCAAGGCGCGCATCGTCGTGGACGAGGACCGCAAGGTTCTCGTCGGAGCGACATTCGTGGGTCTCGAGGTCGGTGAGCTGCTGCACTCTGCGACGGTGGCGATCGTCGGCGAGGTCACGATCGACCGGCTGTGGCATGCTGTGCCGTCGTATCCGACCCTGAGCGAGGTGTGGCTGCGACTGCTCGAGTCGTACGGGCGCCCCGCGGAATGAGCGCGGTTCCGTCGCACGTGCACGATCTCGCCCGGTCGCTACGCACGGCGCTGGCCGAATACCGTCGCCTGCCGAGGCTCTTCCTGGTCGACTCTGCACTCTCCGACCTCGGCTACCGCTACGCCACGGCAGTGGGCTTCGTCTGGGGCATCCTCTGGAGCGTCGGCCGTGTCGAGCGCCGTGAAGGGCTGTGGGTCTTCCGCGGGATGCCGCGCCTCACGTTCGGCCGCGGAGGCTCGTGCGTCGGCGGCTGCTACTTCACCGACCACAACGTCGCCGACGAGGTGCTGGAGCACGAGGCCGTGCACAAACGGCAGTGGCAGCAATACGGCATGCTGTTCCCGGTGCTGTACGGGCTCGCAGGACGCGACCCGCTGCGCAACCGATTCGAGATCGAGGCGGGCCTCGAGAAGGGCGGATACCAGTGAGCGACCGCGATCCGGAGTCCGTCGAAGGACGCACGCGCACGATCGTGATCACCGGCGCCAGTTCGGGCATCGGCGAGAGCGCCGCGGCGACGCTCGCACAGCAGGGCGCCCACGTGGCCGTCGTCGGACGCAACGCCGAGCGCACGAGGGCCGTGGCCGACCGCATCGGCGCGGATGCCTTCATCGCCGACTTCGAACGGCTCGACGACGTGAGACGGCTGGCATCCGAACTGCTCGACCGCCTCGAGCGCATCGACGTGCTCGCCAACAACGCGGGCGGGCTCTACCACGAGCGCGGGGTCACCGTGGACGGGCACGAGCGAACCATCCAGACCAACCACTTCGCCCCGTTCCTGCTCACGCATCTGCTGCACGACCGGCTCGTGGAGAGTGCGATTCAGGCGCCCGTCCGCGTCGTCAACACGGCGAGCATGGCCAACGCGTTCGGATCCCTCGACCTCGACGACCTCGACTGGGAGAAGCGGCCGTGGCGCGGCGGATGGCAGGCGTACGGCACGTCGAAGCTGGCGGGCATCCTCTTCGCACGTGAGCTGGGGGAACGCCTCACCGGAACCGGCGTCACCGCATACTCGTTCCACCCCGGGACGATCGTGACGCGGTTCGGGGAGCAGTCCCCGCTCATCCGGTTCGGCAACCTCGTGACCGGCGGACGCTACGGCCGCTCGGCCGACAGCGGCGCGGGCCCGCTGGTCGCCCTGGCCGCAGCACAGACCGTCGGCGAACCGACCGGAACCTACTTCGACCGCTTCACGGCGAACGGCCGCGTGAACAAGCAGGCGCGCAACCCGCAGCTCGCGCGCGACCTCTGGTCGACGACCGAACACATCCTCGGCCTCTGACTCGAGCTGGTCAGTTCGCGCGAGAACCGCGCCGCAGGCCGTAGCGCCCCGGGGCGGCGATGTGCGCCTCGGGCATGCCGACCCCGCCGGCGAGCACCTCGTACACCTGGCTCACACCGCGGAAGTCACCGGTCAGGATGGCCTGCGTGTCGCCGGGACCGTCGCACAGCATCTCGGCGGTCCACGCCCGCACCGCCCGTCGCAGGGCCTGCCCCGGTGCGCAACGCTCCCCCGTTCCGGGGCGACCGCCGCGAACGGACCGCGGCAACCACGTGACCGTCATGCGCATCGGCACCTGGAGAGGGAAGACATCCTTCGGCTCCGCCACCTCCACGAAGACCCGGCCCGTGGCGCACAGCGGAAGGAGCGCGAGCTGAATCTGAAGCTCGGCGAGCGACGTCTCATCCGCCGTCACCAGGAATTGCACGCGGTCGTCGCGGTGCGCGGTGGCGCCGGTGTGCGCGGAGTGTTCGGGCTGGTACATGACGGTACCAGTATAAGGCGAGCCTTACCTAAGGTTTGCCGTGTCCCAAACAGCGGGCCGACGGTCCTGCCAGTGGATGCGCCGTTGCAGCTGCGCGCCGAGGGAGAGCAGCACGGCCTCGCCTCCGGGCCTGCCGATCAGCTGCACGCCCATCGGGAGACCGTCGGATGTCTGCCACACCGGCAGCGTGATCGCCGGCAGTCCGCTCACGTTGAGCATCGATGTGAACGGCGTGTACTGAACCTGCTGGGCGAAGTTGTGTTCGGCGTCCTCCGCGTCGTACCAACCGAGCGGCCGCGGCGTCATCGCCAGGGCGGGCGTGAGCACGGCGTCGAACGTCGAGAGCTGCCGGATGAGCGAGCGCTCGTACGCGGTGAGCGCGGCGAGCGCCGCACCGAGTTCGCGTGCGCCGACCGCTCTCCCCTGTTCCACCAGCCAGCGGGTGAGCGGCTCGAGCAGCGCCATCGCCTCCCCCTCGGCGGGGATGCGCGCGGCGCCCGCCTTCCAGAGCGTGATGAACGCCGGGCCGTAGGTCGGGTCGGGGGTCAGGGCGATCTGCTCGATGCCGTGGCCGAGCGCCGCGAACTCGTCGGCAGCGCGATCCAAGGCGGCGAGCGCGTCCGGGTCGAGGTCGATCTCATAGTCGAGATCCCACGCGCTTGTGGTCATCACACCCAGCTGGTAGCGGCCCTCGCCGCGCACGGCGGCGCCGAGGAAGGCCCTGTCGTCTCCTGGTGCGACCACGGCGAACCGGTGGTCGACCCGCCCGTTCCGCCGCGCGATCATGCCGTCGAGCAGCAGCGCGGCATCCTCTACCGTGCGGGCGATGGGGCCGTCGACGACAAGTCCGCCGAGCGACTCGAGCCCGCTGCCCGACGGCACCCGGCCGCGCGACGGCTTCAGCCCGACCAGGCCGCACGCGGCGGCCGGGATGCGGATGGATCCCCCGCCGTCCGACCCCGGCGCGAACGGCAGCATGCCGCTCGCCACGGCGGCCGCCGCTCCCCCGCTCGATCCGCCGGCGCCGCGCTCCAGACCCCACGGCGTGCGAACCGGAGGCGCAACGAGCGTCTCGGTGTAACACGGAAGCCCGAACTCCGGCGCGCCGGTCTTGCCGAGGCTGACCGCGCCCGCGGCATCCAGGTCTTGCACGATCTCGTCGGACTCCTCTGGCACGTAGCCGGCCAGCAGCCGCGATCCGAAGCCGGTCGGCACTCCGGCGCGCTGCCACAGATCCTTGTCGCCGATGGGAAGGCCCCACAGCGGAGCAGAACGGGGAACGGATGTCCGCACCAGCTCCGCCCGCTCGCGCGCGGCATCCGGCGTCACGGTCACGAACGCGCCAACCAGCGGATTCAACGCCTCGATACGTTCGAGGTAGTGGTCGGCGAGCTCGAGCGGCGTCACCTCGCCCCTCTGCAGCAGGTTCCACTGGTCGAGGGCGGTCAACTCGTGCAGGTCGGTCACGGCTCGAGCCTATGGTGGTCGACCTCCCCCGGTTCATAACTCCTGCAGAACGTCGCCGAGCGTCGTGCACCACTCAGTGTTCGCGCGGCAGCCGTCGAGACGAGCGACCGTTGTGCAGGAGTTGTGAACAGAGAGCGTTGACAGCGCTTCGTGGGTTAGTTACTGTACTAATGAACCAATGAGGAGCGCGGTGATCGACGAGAGCAAGCCGATCTTCCAGCAGATCGCGGAGCAGATCGAGAACGACATCATCGCAGGCAGCCTGCCGGAGGAGAGCCAGGTGCCGTCCACGAACGAGTTCGCCGCATTCCATCGGATCAACCCGGCGACGGCCGGCAAGGGTGTCGGCATGCTCGTCGACGACGGCATCCTCTACAAGAAGCGCGGCATCGGCATGTTCGTGTCGACCGGTGCGCGCGAACAGCTGCTGGCGAAGCGACGCGAAAGCTTCAGAGACGACTTCGTGCTTCCGCTTATCTCGGAGGCGAAGAAGCTCGGACTGTCACCGGCTGAACTCATCCACCTGATCACTCAAGAAGGAGAAGCATCGTGACCGAAACGGCCACCCCTGTGGTCGAGGTCGACGGCCTCACCAAGCGCTTCGGCGATGTCGTCGCACTTGACGACGTCACACTGAGCGTGCGATCGGACGCCATCACGGGCCTGCTCGGACGCAACGGCGCCGGCAAGACCACGCTCATGCAGACCATCACCGGGCAGGACTTCGCCACCTCGGGCACGATTCGCGTGTTCGGCGAGCACCCGGTGGAGAACGCCAAGGTGCTCTCGCGCATCTCGTTCATCAAGGAGAGCCAGAAGTATCCCGACGAGTTCAAGCCGAAGCACGTGTTCGCCTGCGCGCCGTGGTTCTACGAGAACTGGGACGCCGATTTCGCCGCTCGGCTCATCGACGATTTCCAGCTGCCGGTGAACCGCCGCATCAAGAAGCTGTCCCGCGGGCAGCTCTCGGCGGTCGGAGTCATCGTCGGCCTGGCCGCACGTGCGCCGCTGACGTTCTTCGACGAGCCCTACCTCGGGCTGGATGCCGTCGCGCGGCAGATCTTCTACGACAGGCTGCTCGAAGACTACGGAGAGCACCCACGCACGATCATCCTGTCCACGCACCTGATCGACGAGGTGGCGAACATCCTCGAGCATGTCGTCGTGATCGACAAGGGCCGCATCATCATGGACGAGTCGGCTGAATCCGCCCGCGAATCGGCGACCACCGTCGTCGGTCCACGCGGCGCCGTCGACGCGTTCGTCGCCGGTCGCAAGGTGCTGCACCGCGAAGGCGTCGGCGGGCTGGCCTCCGTCACGGTGGAGCGACTGGATGCCGACGAGCGGCGGGATGCCCTCGCCTCCGGCCTCGAACTCGCTCCCGTTTCGCTGCAGCAGCTCATCGTGCGCACGACCAATTCGACCGCCAACGAGTTCGCCGAATCGGCCACGACATTGAACGGAGTCCGGTCATGACCGCCATCAGCTCGCCCGCCGCCCTCGCGGACACCGTGGCCGTTCCCAGCGCGGGTCAGCGCGTGTGGAACGTCACACGGCTGCACTTCGCGAACACGTTCAGCATGATCGCGCTGCCCTGGCTGATCATCGCGTTCGTCTACCTGGTGAACCTGGTGATCTGGATCTCGATCTTCGCGTCGACGCACGAGCAGCTCACCGGGACGCAGTGGTCGGGGGCGACGATGTACATCTTCGTGTACTTCGGAATCGCGGCCGTTCAGGCGATGAACCTCACGTTCCGGTTCGCGATGGGCATGTCGGCGACTCGTCGCGACTACTACCTCGGCACGTGGCTGGCGTTCGCACTGCAGGGCGTGCTCTTCACCGCGGTGTGCACGCTTCTCTCCTACGTCGAGGACTGGACGAGCGGCTACGGCATGAACGCGCACATGTTCAGCAACATCTACATGGGCAGCGGTCCGCTCTGGGAGCGCGTGCTCACGACGTTCGGCGCGTTCATGTTCTGCTTCGCGCTCGGTGCCCTGGCCGGCAGCGTCTACGTGCGCTGGCGCGCGAACGGCCTCTACGCGCTGGGCGCGATCGTCGCGCTCCTCGCAGTAGGGTTCGTCGCGATCACCACCCTGTCCTCCTCGTGGCCCGCGGTGGGCGAATGGTTCGTGCAGGTGCGAGCGGTCGGCGTGGTGGCCTGGTTGCTCATCCCCATGGCGATCGGCGGACTCGTCGGGTTCTTCGTTCTGCGCAAGGCACCGTCTCGGGCCTGACCGCGAACTGGACGAGGCCTGCCGCATCCATCCCGGATGCCGGCAGGCCTCGATTCATACAGCGCCTTCTCGACCACCCGTTCGGGCGACCATCGGCGGAGGTGAGATCACTGTATGGCGGGCCACCGGCATCCGTCAGCCGTTATCACGAATTGATAACGACGATGGGGTGAATCCATAGGAACGCCGCGCTGTCAGTCCTTGAGGCTCTTCTGCATGAGGATCGTGCCGAGCCACCTGCCGAACTTGTAGCCGACGTGGCCCATGCTGCCGATCTCCTTGAAGCCGAACGCCCTGTGCATGGCGATGGAGGCATCCGCTCCCTGGTCGGCGATGACGGCGATCATCTCCTTGAGCCCCGCCTGCTTCGACCGCTCGATCAGCGCCTGCATGAGCACGGTGCCGAGTCCCTTGCCGGTGGATGCCTGCCCCAGGTAGATCGAGTTCTCCACCGTGAACCGGTACGCCTTCTTCTGCTTCCACGGCGTGACGAGCGCGTAGCCGAGGATCTGCCCGTTCGGCGACTCCGCGACGAGGAACGGCATGCCGAGCTTCGCCAGGTAGGCGTATTTCGACTTCCACTCCTTCAGCGACATGGTGTCTTCGTCGAAGGTGACCGTGCTGTTGGTGACGTAGTAGTTGTAGATCTCGCGCACGTGCGGAAGGTCGGCGGGACGGGCATCCCGCAACTCGTACGAGAACGGAGCCTCGGGGGCCTCCTGCCTGCGCAGGTGCGGCGGCAGCACCCGACGGGTCTCGTATTCCTCTTCCAGCACGGCGACCAGCGTAACCGGAGCTTGTTGCACGTCTGTTTCGAGCGGCCTCGCCCTGTTTCCGTCGTGCTACGGCTGCGTCACCCGAGCGTCCAGTCCACCGGCTTCCCGCCCTGTCGCTCCAGCAGCTCGTTCGCGCGGCTGAACGGCTTGGAGCCGAAGAAGCCGCGATCGGCGGAGAGCGGGCTGGGGTGCGGCGAGGTGATGACCGGCGTGGAGCCGAGCAGGGGCCTCAGGTTCGCGGCATCCCTCCCCCACAGGATCGCGACCAGCGGCGTTCCGCGGGCGACGAGCGCACGGATGGCGTGCTCCGTCACGCGCTCCCATCCGACACCGCGATGCGACGCGGGCGCTCCCGGCCGCACGGTGAGCACCCGGTTGAGCAGCATGATGCCGTGCTCGCTCCACGCCGTGAGGTCGCCGTGATTGGGCGTCTGCAGCCCGATGTCGCTGCGCAGCTCTCGGTAGATGTTCTGCAGGCTGCGCGGCACAGGTCGCACGTGCCGTTCGACGGCGAAGGAGAGGCCGATCGGATGCCCCGGTGTCGGGTATGGGTCCTGGCCGACGATGAGCACGCGCACGTCGGCGAGCGGATAGCGGAACGCGCGCAGCACGTTCGCCCCGGCCGGCAGGTAGGGACGCCCGGATGCCACTTCGTTGCGCAGCCAGTCCCCCATCTGCGCGATGTCGCCGGCGACGGGCTGGAGCGCCTCGGCCCAGCCGGGGTCCATGGAGCCGTCCGCTGCCAGCTCGACGAGCGTCTTCGCCATCTACCGGATGCTCCCCGCTGCGTCCGCCGAGCCGGTCACCGCATGCTCCGCACGAGCACACCGCGGTCGTCCTTCGTCACCGCCCAGACGGTGCCGGAGCCGCTGGCGCGCAGTGGACCGGATCCCACCGCCAGCACGGTCGCCTCGTCGATGGCGATCACCTCGTCGACCGCTCCGGAGTCCACGGCGGCAATCGCGCGGGAGAGGTTCCCCCACTGCACGGCGTGCACGTCGACCGTGACGTCGATCAGCCCGAGGCCCTCCTCGATCGTGAGCTCGTCGAGGTCTTCCGCGGCTTCCTGCGCGACGACCTCGATGCCGCCGATGAGCCATCCGCCGAGCAGCGCGCGGTCCGGGGCGATCATCGCGCCGGCCGAGAACCCGAGATAGGGCACGCCCGTCTCCACCTCACGTCGGATGCGCGCGGCCAGCGGGGCGAACGCGCTGAGGTAGGCGGGCGTGAGACCGCCTCCGACCAGGATGCCGTCGGCACCGTCGAGTGCGGACGCGGGCATCGGCTCGCCCTCCGCCACGACCGTCGTCGTCACCTCGACGGGGCGGTCGCCCGCCACGTTCTGCACGACGGATGCCAGCGTGTTGCCGTGGCCGGGATGCGCGTCCTCCCGCACGGTGAGAACCACGATCCTCGCCGCACGCTCCGCAGCTTCTGTCGCGGATCGATGCGCCGACGCTGCTCTCGCGACGGCCTCTGACACGAAGCCGCCATAGACCGCTTCGTCCGATCCGTCCCGGAAGCCGCCGCCCACCAGGAACACGCTCATCGAGTCTCCTTCTCCTGCCCAGACGGGCGATCGATCGATTCCCGCGCGGCGTCCTCGCGGTCCTCCGCGCCGGGAGCGTGGCGCCGGATCGCGTCGTTGAAGTACGAGACGACGGTAGCCGTCGTGACACCGACGATGACGATACCGCTCAGCATGAGCATGACGGCCAGCACCCTGCCGAGGGTCGTGACCGGAACCATGTCGCCGTATCCCACGGTCGCCATGGTGACCACGGCCCAATACAGGGCGTCGCCGAGGTTCAGGATCGTCGCCCCGCGCGCGCCTCGTTCGGCGGCGACCACGGTCACCGAGATGGTGTAGAGCCACAGCACGACGAAGAGCAGCGCATACGTGACGACGCGAGCGCGAATCGCAGATCCGTCGTGTTGTCGAAAGAACGGGATGCGCCGCAGTTCGCGCAGCGCGCGGAACGGCCGGAAGATCGGCAGGAGAGCGGCCAGCAGGTCGGAGACGTTGGCTCGAACGAACGACCACTTCTGCGGCGACAACAACAGCCGACCGACGTAATCCGCGATGAAGACGACCCAGATGATGCTCAGCACAGTGACGAGGGCGGTGCGCTCGACGAGCGGCATCGTGGGATCCAGGCAACGGATGCTGTAGACGACGATGAAGATCAACGACAGCACCAGGAACGGCCAGGTGCTGATCCGCTCCCAGCGCTGGACGGCGCGTCCCCGCGCAGAGTCGCGCGTCGAGCGATCGCCGGCCGGGGTCATCCCTCAGTCCTTGCCCGCCACGCGCAACGGACCGTGGTGGAAGCGGTACGACGCGGCCTGCGCCACGGGTTTGACGACGATCAGGTCGAGGTCGACGTGCGCCGGACGCTCGAGCGCGTCGACGATCGTGTAGGCGACGTCGTCGGCCGTGAGCGGCTCAGGCACGTTCGCGTAGACCGCGTCGGCCCGTTCCTTGTCTCCGCCGAAGCGCGAGAGCGAGAACTCCTCGGTCTGCACCATTCCCGGCGCCACCTCGATCACGCGCAGCGGCTCACCGTTCAGCTCCAGCCGCAGCACCTCCGTGAGCGCGTGCTCGGCGAACTTCGCGGCGTTGTATCCGCCTCCGCCGACGTACGCGTTGTGCCCGGCGATCGAGGTGACGTTGAGGATGTCGGCGTGCCCGTCGGCGTCCGCTGCCTCGCGCAGCAGCGGGAGAAGTGCTGAGATCACGCGCTTGGTACCCAGAACGTTCACGTCGTACATCCACGCCCAGTCGTCCACCGAGGACTTCTCGACGGAGTCGAGGCCGCGGGCACCGCCGGCGTTGTTGACGAGCGCGTGAACGCCGCCTCCGGATGCCACACGGTCGCGCAGTGCGTCGACATCCTCCTGCACGGTGATATCGGCGGCGAACGCCTCGGCTCCGGTCTCTCCGGCGAGCGCCTCGAGACGGTCGGCGCGGCGCGCAACGGCGACAACGTTCCATCCGTGTTCCCTCAGCAGCCGCACCGTCGCCTCGCCGATGCCCGTGCTCGCTCCCGTCACCACTGCCCGTCTGGATGCCATGCCCACCATTCTGGCCGCCGGACCACCGACGACCACAACCACGCGCAGTTACGCCGTGTTGCACTTCCCTTGGGCGCCGGATGCGGCGCGCCTAGCCTGTACAGATCGACGGCGCGCCAGGCGTGCCGAACCTGAAGCAACCCAATCCATCACGTCGTGCCAATGGCACACCCGAGCACCGATCGGAATGAGAATCATGACCGACGCCGCGAAGTGGCAGTTCGAGACCAAGCAGATCCACGCGGGCGCCGCCCCCGACCCGGTGACCAACGCCAGGGCGACGCCGATCTACCAGACCACGTCGTACGTGTTCAACAACTCGGACCACGCGAAGAACCTCTTCGCGTTGGCCGAGTTCGGCAACATCTACACCCGCATCCAGAACCCCACCCAGGCCGTGGTCGAGGAGCGCGTCGCAGCGCTCGAGGGCGGTACGGGAGCGCTGCTGCTCTCATCCGGCCAGTCGGCCTCCACGTTCGCGGTGCTCAACATCGCCCAGGCCGGTGACCACATCGTCTCGTCGAGCTCGATCTACGGCGGCACGTACAACCTCTTCAAGTACACGCTCGGCAAGCTCGGCATCGAGACCACGTTCGTGGAGAACCAGGACGACCCCGAGGAGTGGCGCCGCGCCATCCGGCCGAACACGAAGCTGTTCTTCGCCGAGACGGTCGGCAACCCGAAGGTGAACATCCTCGACATCGAGACGATCGCCGGCATCGCGCACGAGAACGACGTTCCGCTCATCGTCGACAACACGATCGCGACGCCGTACCTGATCCGCCCGTTCGAGCACGGCGCCGACATCGTCATCCACTCGGCGACGAAGTTCCTCGGCGGCCACGGCACCACGATCGGCGGCGTGCTCGTCGACGGCGGCCACTTCGAGTGGTCGAAGCACGTCGACAAGTTCCCCGGCCTCACCGAGCCCGACGAGTCGTATCACGGCGTCAGCTACACCCAGGCGGTCGGCGACGGCCTCGCCTACATCATCAAGGCCCGCGTGCAGCTGCTGCGCGACCTCGGCGCCGCCATCGCGCCGAACAGCGCCTGGCTGCTCATCCAGGGCATCGAGACGCTGTCGCTACGTGTCGAGCGTCACGTGCAGAACACGCAGGAGATCGCGGAGTTCCTGGAGAGCCACCCCGATGTGGCGTCGGTGAACTACGCCGGCCTCCCCACGAGCCCCTGGTACGCGGCGGCGAACAAGTACGCACCGAAGGGCGTCGGCGCGGTGCTGTCGTTCGAGCTGAAGGGCGGAGTGGATGCCGGCCGCGCGCTGGTCGACAACCTCAGCCTGTTCAGCCACCTGGCCAACATCGGCGACGTGCGCTCGCTCGTCATCCACCCCGCCTCGACCACGCACTCGCAGCTGTCTCCGGAGGAGCAGCTGAGCGCGGGCGTGACGCCGGGTCTCGTGCGCCTCTCGGTCGGACTGGAGAACATCGACGACCTGAAGGCCGACCTCGAGGCCGGTCTCGCGGCCGCCCGCGCCGTCGCACAGACCGACACCGTCACCGCCTGATCGCAGCAGCCACACGAAGGGACCCGGCAGGAGCCGGGTCCCTTCGTTCGTCTCCGCCCAACGCGATCCCCCGGTTCAGGTCGCGAAAACTGACCGTACGGTGCGCCCAGCAGGGCCCATTTGGCGACCTGAAAGGGGTGGGGGTTTAGGAAAACCGCGCCCGCCCCGC